>NZ_RAWL01000705.1:0-2368 GCF_003668885.1 Corallococcus sp. AB049A
AGCCCGAGGCCAGCACCGCCCCGAGCCCCCCCACCACGCCCACACGCTTGAGCATGTCCGGGGCCAGCAGCCCGCGCAGCGACGCCCCCCGGGTGCGCCACAGCTCGCGCGCGTGCATGAACACGAAGCGGCAGGTGGCCACGGTGAGCGCCGCGTAGAAGAACGTGTAGACGCTCTCCTTCAGGTGCAGCACCAGGTCCACGCAGGTGATGGCCAGCGCCACCAGCACCTGGGCCTTCGGCGTCGCGGGCGACGTCGCCGGGTCCGTGAGCATGTAGAAGACGAAGATGAAGAACGACGGCGCGCCCAGCGTGCCCAGGAACAGCACCTCCGGTGGCAGGTGGTGGCGGAGGATGAACGCTCGCAGCGCCGTCTGGAGCGCGTAGAAGGACAGGAAGCTGATCACCAGCCAGCCTCGGCCCACCCGGAAGAAGAACAGCACCATCGCCGCCATCACGATGAAGGCCGACAGCGCGACCTCGCCGTTCGCCCACTGGTAGGCGGGCGCGGCGGTGATGAGCTCGCGCGTGGTGAGCAGCGACACGGCCACCGCGAACATCGACGGGTTGAAGACGTGCCGCCCCTGGAAGGTCAGCACGTACTTGGACCCGATGGCCAGCCACACCGGCAGCCACAACAGCGTGCTCGCGTGCGAGTAGTTCAAGAGCAGCGCCAGCGAACAGCACGAGATGTACGCGGACAGCGGCAGCTCCTTGCGCCGCTTGAGCACCCAGCCCAGGACCGCGTCCAGCAGCGTGCCGGAGAGCACCAGGAAGGCCATCTGCCCGGGGCTGCGGTTGAAGCCGAAGAAGGTGAAGCCCAGCACTCCGTAGAGCGTGAGCAGCGCCGCGAAGGGCAACCTCGGGTCGTTCCAGCGGGGGAAGCCCCAGCCGCCCCACTCCACGCGCGTACCCGCGAGGGCCGGCTGCGTTGGCACATCCACACTCATGATTGACCGTCCCGGTGCACGCGCGGAGCGTGCCGTGCCCGTCCCCGGGTGTCCAATCCCCACGGGGCTTGCGTCCGGCGGCCATGCGTGGAGTCCTGGCGCCCGATGTCCTCTCCCCTGCCTCGCCGCGCGGCGGTGCCTCGCGAGCTGCTTGTTCCCGCCACCCCGGACGGCCTGTTGCGCCTGGCGGCCGTGGAGTGGGCGGGGATGGCCGTGGGATGGGCGGTCATGGCTTGGGCGCCTCCGGTGTTCATGCCGCTGGCGGTGCTCGTCGTCGCGGGACGGCTGCACGCGCTGGGCGTCCTGCTTCATGACGCGGTCCACCTGCCTTCGCGAAGGCGCGAATGGCGACTGTGTCTGCTGGAGGCTGTCGCGGGATATCCCATCGCGTCCACGCTGGCGGCGATGCGCTACCACCACCTCCGCCACCATCGCGACGCGGGCCTGCCGTCGGATCCGTACCGCAAGCCTCCGGACGGAGGGCGCCTGCGCACGGCGTGGCGCTGGTTCCTGCTCCTGAGCGTCATTCCCGGCTGGGTGCTGCGCGGACCGGTGGGGCTGTGCGCGTGGGCGCTGCCTTCGCTGCGCACGGCGTATGCGCGAGTGTTCCTGCAGGACCGCTCCGGGCGGGTGCTCACGCGGGACGCGGAGGTGGCGGCGTGTGCTCGGGCGGAGGCGGGGCAGGTGCTGTTCCACCTGGGCGTGGTGGCGCTGGCCGTGCGGTGGCCCTCCGCGGTGCTGTGGGGGTATGGGATTCCCCTGCTGGTGGCGTCCGGGTTCAACGCGCACCGGTTGCTCTCCGAGCACACCGCCGCGCCTGCTCGAGGACGGAACCTGGAAGATGCGTTCGCGTGCACGCGCGACCATGGGCTCGGGTGGTGGGGGTGGCTGGGATTGGCGCCCCGGCACATCGGGATGCACGTGGTGCATCACCTGCATCCGCAGGTGTCCCTCACGCACCTGCCCCGGCTTCGCGCGTGGTACGTCTCACGGTTTCCCCACCACTATCCCCGTTCCTCCTGATGCTCACTTCGACGACGCGGGTGATGTTGGTCGTGGCGTTGCTCGTGTGCGCGAGCGTGGCGGTGGCGTTCCGGCGCAGACAGAACGCGCAGGGAGGCCGGGGTGGGCGCATCTCCGGGCCGAAGCTGGCGTGGCTGCTGTACGCGGTGTTCCTGTGGTTCATCGTGTGCCCGCTGGTGGCGCTGGATGCGTCCGTGCCGATGGAGGCGCGCGTCGTGCTGGGGGCGTTCGCGGTGTCCATGTGGCTGCGCGGCGCCGCGGAGCTCTACATGCTCTACGTGTCGCGCAACTGGCGGCCGCCGTATGGCGTGGGCCACGACCTGGGCTGCATCGCGCTGGTGGGGGCGGGGCTCGCGTACACCCGTCTCTTATACACCTCTGACGCTGCCGACGACC
>NZ_RAWL01000706.1:0-2366 GCF_003668885.1 Corallococcus sp. AB049A
GTTATAGGCGGCGCCCATCCTCGGGGGCTTCACTCTGGACGCACACGGCGGCTATCTCGTTCGACTCGACACCTTCTCCGGGTTGGCGCTGGTGCGTCTGGCCCGGGAGGCCCTGTCGATGGACAGCGTGCCGGCCGCCACGGCGCTGCGCGTCACCATCAACCGCCGCCGCAAGGTGGTGCGCCTGGCCTTCCTGGGGCCCTTCTCCCAGGGCCGGCAGGGCGCCCACTGGTACGCGGCGCACCACGCGCTGGCCCGCCTGCTGTCCGCCGCCGCCAACGCCACCGTGCACGCGTACGTCTACGACGCGGACGAGGGCGAGGAAGTGATTGCCTACGGCAACGGCCGCCGGGTGGGCGGGGAGAAGGTGGTGTACGAGGACGCGGAGCTGCCGTGCCCCCTGGAGGAGCTGGATGACGCGGCCTTCGCCCGGCTCCAGTCCCGCTGGCCCATGGGGCACCTGGCGTACGTCTTCGGCCTGACCCGGGACGAGCTCCTGGACATCCCCCACGCCCGGCTGTCCCGCGTGCTGCCCCTGGAGGGCACGGCCGCCGGCTCCGAGGCGGACGCGATGGCCGCCCTGGAGGCGCTGCTCCTGGGCCCCTCGCTGCCCCGCGCGGAGACGGACGCGGGCTGAAGGCCGACGGGCGGGCCTCTCAAGGCGCCGCGCCGCGTCAGCCCCGGCTCAATCAAGGGTCCTCGGTGGGCCCGTCGAGCGTGACGATGGCGTCGCGCACGCCCTCGCTGCGGAAGTACTGGGCAATCACGGCGAAGCCTCCGGCGACGATGACCGTGGGCACCACCGCGCCAAAGGTCATCAGGGACGGGACGAGCGCGTGGAGCTGCTCGGCGGCGTCCGCCGCCTGGAACTCCGGCAGGCCCTTGAGCCCTTCAATCATGGCCTGGCTGGTGTTCCGGGCCACCACCGCCGCCTGGGCGCCGTCGATGGTGCGCATCAGCGCGGCGAAGATGCCCGCGCCGCCCAGCACCTGACGGAAGCCGTTCCTCGGGATGCCGTCCGGGGAGCGCAGCATGCGGCTGGAGGCGAAGAAGAGCAGGGTGCAGGCCACCGACAGCCCGGTCAGCACCAGGGCGCGCGACTCGCGCATGGGGGAGAGCGCGGACAGCTGCGCCTCCATGATCGCCCGGGTGACGGCGGGGTCCCTGCCCAGGAGGGGCAGGGAGGGGGCGTGCTCGCGCTGCGCCTCGCGGTACGCCTCGAAGTTCATCATGGTGGAGGCTTCGTTGCAGGCGATGAAGCCCGTCACGGAGGACAGCACCAGGCACAGCGCCGCGGCGACGCGGACGCCCCGGGGCAGCGCCCCCGAGCGGGTGACTTCACGAGGCTTCACTTCCGGCTTGCCTCCACGTAGCGCATGCGCAGGTCGGACAGGAGGTTCTCCACGAGCTTCTCCTCCTCGGCGGTGAGGTTGCCGCGCGTCTTCTCACGCAGCATCGCCAGGAGGTCCAGGTTCTGCCGGGCCGAAGGCAGGTCCTTCTCCATGCGGCCCGTCTCCGGGTTCGGCGCCCCACCCAGGTGGATGAGGATGGCGGAACCCAGTCCGACGATGAAGGTGCTGAACGACAGGGACTCCTCGGAGGCGGGGCTCGCTTCCCCCGTCATCACGAAGGTCTCACCCCGCTTCTCCGAAGGGCTCATTCGGACGCCTTGTCCTCTTCGTCGGCCGGCTCGTCCGCGTCGTCCGACTCGTCGTCGTCGGAGGCGTCGTCGTCCGTGTCGTCCTCGTCCTCGTCCTCGTCATCGAAGTCGTCGTCGATGTCGCCGTCCATCTGCGTGTCGATGGGGACGGCCTTGTCGGCCACGTCCGGCAGCTCCTCGAGGTGCTTCTTGTACGCGTCCTCGTCCACCTGGCCGCTGCGCTGGTAGCGCTCGGCGGTGCGCTTGTCGAGGTGCTTCGGGTTGATGCCTTCAGCCATGATTCAAATCCTCGGAATTGCTTGGAAAACAGCGCGGCACCTTATAGCAGGAGGGCCGCCTGTCAACGCTGGTCTCCCCAGTCCCGGAAACCGATGAACGTCTCGCCCCGCCCTCTGCTTCCCCAAGGCCCGTACCTCCTGGTGGACGACAGCGTCCGTCCGGAGCTGTCCCTGGTGGACAAGGCCCGGCGCCTGCTGGAGGGCGGCGCACGGGTGCTCCAGCTGCGCATGAAGCACACCCCGCCCCGGGACGCGCTGGCCGCGGCCCGCGCGGTGGTGGCCCTGTGCCGGCGGGCAGGCGCGGTGTGCCTCGTCAACGACCGGGTGGACCTGGCGCTGCTGTCGGACGCGCACGGGGTGCACGTGGGGGATGAGGACCTGCCCCCGGAGGCGGCGCGGGAGCTGTTGGGCCCGGTCCGGTACGTGGG
>NZ_RAWL01000707.1:0-2365 GCF_003668885.1 Corallococcus sp. AB049A
GGCCGCGCTCGACGCCATCGTGCCCGCGGCCCCCGCCCGCCTTCCCTTGATGGAAGTCCATGGCCGGTTCCTCGCCGCTGGCATCGCCGCGTCACGCGCGCTGCCCGGCTGCGACAACTCCGCCATGGACGGGTGGGCCGTGCGCGCCGAGGAGACCCGGGGCGCCAACCGCGACCGCCCCGCGCGCCTGCGCATCGTCGACACCGTCTACGCCGGCCACCTCCCGCGCCGCGCCCTCCAGCCCGGCGAGGCCGCGCGCGTCTTCACCGGCGCTCCCCTCTCCCCCGGCGCCGACGCCGTCGTCCGGCAGGAGGCCGCGCGCCCCACCGACGACGGCACCCACGTGGACGTCTTCGTCTCCGTCGACCCCGGCCATGACCTGCGCCGCGCCGGCGAAGAGGTGATGCCCGGCACGGCGCTGTTCCCCGCCGGCCAGCGCGTGGACGCCACCGTGCTCGGCGTGCTCGCGTCGCTGGGGGAAGACACCGCGCTCGTGCGCCCCGCGCCGCGCGTGGCCGTCGTCGCCACCGGGGATGAGCTGGTGGCCCCCGGCCAGCCCGCCGCGCCCCACCAGGTCTTCGAGAGCAACCGCGTCCTCGTCGCGGCCCTCGCCCGTGAGGCCGGCGCGGACGTCACGCACCTGGCGCGCTCCCGCGATGACGAAGCGGAGCTACACGCTCAACTGGAGAAGCTCGCGCCCCAGGTCGACGTGCTCATCACCACCGGCGGCGCTTCCGTGGGCGACAAGGACTGCGTGAAGCGCGTCCTCACCCGCATGGGCGCGCGCTTCCTGGTGGACGGCGTCGCGCTCAAGCCCGGCAAGCCCGTGGCCGTGGCCCGCCTGGGCTCCACCGCCGTCGTCGTGCTGCCCGGCAACCCCGGCGCCGCCACCGTCGCGTTCGACCAGTTCGCGCGGCCGCTCCTCTTCAAGCACCAGGGCGTCCTCGAACAGCGCCGCGTCACCCGCGCCCGCCTCTCCGAGCCGCGCCACAAGCAGGCCGGCCTCACCTACCTGGTCACCGTCGCGGCGCTCGAAGCGCGCGAAGGCAGCGCCGAACCGTGGGCCCGCCTGCGTCCCCAAGGTGCCGGGCAGATCCTCCAGAACGTCGCCGCCCGGGGCTGGGCCGTGCTCCCCGCCGGCCGCGCCGACTTCGCCGAGGGCGAGTCCGTGGACGTGCAGCTCTTCGAACAGCCGGACTTCCTCCCCGTGGAGGCCGCGTGAAGCCGCCTCCCGCGCTGGCCGTCATCGGCCACTCCGGCGCCGGCAAGACGACGCTCCTGGAGCGCCTGCTGCCGGAGCTCGCCTCGCGCGGCCTGCGTGTCGCCTATGTGAAGCATTCATCGGACGCGCATCCGCTCCACCGTCCGGGCAGCGACACCGCGCGCCTGGAAGCCGCGAGCGCCATGCTCACCGGCTTCGCCACGCCGGACGGCACGCAGCTCACCACCCGGCAGCCCCTGTCTCCTTCGCTCCTCGCACGCAGTGTGGACCGCGTGGACCTGGTGCTCGTGGAGGGCTGGAAGGACGGCCCGCTCCCGAAGCTGGAGGTGTGGCGCGAGGGATTGGAAGCTCCGCTCGCGGCCTCCCGCCCCGACGTGCTCGCGCTGGTGACGGACGCGCCCGCGCTTCCGTCCACTGTTGAATCACGCGCGCGCGTGCCGGCCAGCATCTGTGCGGTCGCGGACTTCCTCACCGCGTGGCTGCGTGATCAATCCGAGGCCCCCAAGGTCTCCCGCCCGGAACCGCGCGGGGTCACCCACCGCGCCGTGCGCCGCTTCGACGGGGACACCCTCCGTGAGGCCGAGGACGACCGCGTGGCAGTGGAGGAGCCTTTGGAGATCCGCGTGAACGGCGACGCCGTCGCCACCACCATGCGGACCCCCGGTCATGACCGCGAGCTCGCGGTGGGCTTCCTCTTCGCCGAAGGCATCGTTACTGATGGGGACGACCTGGGCAGCCTCTTCCACTGCGGCCACCCCGGCGAAGAAGGGTACGGCAACGTGTTCGAGGTCGTCCCCGCTGCTGGTGCCGTGCTCGACCTGGAGCGCGTGGAGGCCACCCGCCGCGGCACCCTCACCACCTCCGCGTGCGGCGTGTGCGGCCGCCGCGACGTGGACGACCTGATGGCCACCTGCGAGCGCGTGGCCCCCGGCCCCGTCCTCTCCGCCCGCACCGTGGCCCGCGCCACCGAACGCCTCCGCGCCCTCCAGCACACCTTCGAACTCACCGGCGGAGTCCACGCCGCCGCCGTGCTGGACGCGAACGGCGAGCTGCTCGCCTCATATGAGGACGTGGGCCGCCACAACGCCGTGGACAAGGCGGTGGGCGCCCTCGTCCTCGCCGGCGCCATCCGCGCCCCGCGCC
>NZ_RAWL01000708.1:0-2361 GCF_003668885.1 Corallococcus sp. AB049A
CCACCACGTGGAGGCGGTGGCGCTGGCGGACGCGCAGTGGTGTCTGCCTTTTGGTCTGCCGCAGGCTCGCCCGGATGATGCGACGCGGGCGCTGAAGTGCGCGGAGGAGCTGGCCAGCGCGGGCCTGAGCGTGCGCCGGGGCCTGGAGTCCGGCGTGGTGCGCCTGAGCGCGGAGACGGGGACGCCCCGGCTGTCCGGCCTGGGGCTGGAGCGGGCTCGGTCGCTGGCGGACGCGGCGGTGCCCGGGGAACTGCTCGTGGGCGCCTCGGTGAAGGCGCTGCTGGTGGAGGCGGGCGGGGTGCGCATCGGCGTGGCGCGCGAGCTGCCCGGCGGCACCGCGTGGCGGGTGGAGTCCGGCGCGCCGTCGGCCCGCGTGGACGCGCTGGTGGGGCGCGACGAGGCGCTGACCCAGGCGGCGGCGGTGGTGGAGTCCGCGCGCAAGGGCGAGGGCGGCGCGCGGCTCTTCGTGGGGCCCACGGGCGTGGGCCGCAGCCGCTTCCTGGAGGCGGTGTCGGAGCTGTCCACGGGCGCCTCGCCGCGCGTGGTGTACGCGTGGGGCGGCGACCCTCGCTCCGCGGGAGCGCTGGGCTTGTGGCGCACGGTGTTCGCCGCGCTGTCGCGGAGCGCGACCGGTGGAGACACGTCACTGCCGCCGCTGTCGGGCCTGGGCTTCTCCGAATCGGAGGCCGCGGCGCTGTGGCGGAGGCTCGCGCGGGGCGCGCCGGTGGGCGGGCACCTGCCGGCGGGGGACGGGGCCGTGGTGGACGCGCTCCAGCGCGTGGCGAAGCCGTCCGGCCTGCTGCTGCTGGTGGACGACGTGCACCGCGTGGACGGCCCTTCGCTGGAGCTGCTCGCGGGGCTGCTGGCGACGAAGGAGCCAGGCGTGGCGCTGGTGGCCACGGGCGACGTGGACGCGGTGCCCCCGGCGCTGGCGTCCCTGCCGGTGACGGTGCTGGAGGGGCTGTCGCCGTCGGAGCTGAACGCGCTGCTCACCGCGAGCCTGGGCCTGCCGCTGTCGCCGTCGCTGGAGCGGGCGGTGGCGGACCGGGTGCGCGGCAATCCCGCGCATGCGCTGGCGCTGGTGCGGCTGCTGGTGTCGGTGGGGGTGTTGCAGCGCACGGAGGGCGGCTTCCAGTCCAATGGTCCGCTGTCCGCCGCGATGCTGCCGCAGAGGCTGGGACAGGCCCTGGGCGCGCGGCTGGAGCTGTTGCCCGCCGCGTCGCTGCGCTTCCTCCAGCGGGCCGCGGTGGAGGGCTCGCTCTTCAGCGCGGAGCTGGTGCGCGCGTCGCTGACGGCCACGGACGGCGCGGAGGTGCTGGAGGACGCGGAGTGGGTGGTGCCCGTGCCCGCGCAGCCCGGCATCTTCCGCTTCACGAGCGAGGAGGCGCGGCAGGTGCTGCGCGAGCGCCTGTCGACCTCGCAGCTGCGCGGCGCGCACCAGGAGCTGGCGGAGGCGCTGGAGATGGTGGCGTTCGCGCAGGAGCCGGCCCGCGAGGTGCGCGTGGCGGACCACCTGCTGGGCGCGGAGTCCTCCGGCGCGCCGGTCGCGTGCGAGCGGGCGGGAGACTGGTTCGCGGCGCGGGGCGAGTGGCGCGCGGCGGTGGAGTTCTACCGCCGGGCCCTGGGCCGGGCGCCCGGCGCGACGGCGGCGGTGGTGCGCTGGCAGCTGGACGTGCTCGCGCGCGCGGCGTCGTGCCTCACGCAGGTGGACCCCGCCGCCGTGGATGGGCTGGTGACGCCGTGGCTGGACAACGTGCCGGTGATGCAGACCCCCGGCCGGTGGGCGGAGGCCGCGCGGCGCCTGGCCGTCGCGGAGCTGAAGCTCTCGCGCGTGGACGACGCGGAGGTGCGCCTCAGCATGGCGCAGGGCCCCGCGGGCTCGGACCCGGAGGTGGAGGCGCTGGTGCTCGGCGAGCTCGCGCGGGTGCGCGAGGCCAAGGGCGAGACGACGGCGGCGGTGGAGCTGCTGGCGCGAGCCTTCCAGCGCATGGGGAGCCGGACCCCGCAGGTGGCGGACTTCTTCTGGGAGCACTACCTGCTGCTGGGGCGGCTGCAGCAGCGGCTGGGGCAGCAGGACCGGGCGCGGGTGGCCTTCACGCGCGCGGCGGAGCAGGCGCGGTCGGTGGGCAGCGCGGTGGGGCAGGCGCGGGCGCTGTCGCAGCTCGCGGGCCTGCGGGTCCTCGCGGGCGAGCCGGCCCAGGCGCTGTCGGACCTGGAGCGCGCGCTCGCCCTGGCCGAGCAGGGGGGAGATGCCCAGGAGGTGGCGCGCATCCACTACAACGCCGGGCGCCTGCTGGTGGCGGGTGGCCGGGCGCCGGAGGCGCGGGAGCGGCTGGAGCAGGCGAGGGAGCGCGCCCGGGT
>NZ_RAWL01000709.1:0-2356 GCF_003668885.1 Corallococcus sp. AB049A
GTGCTTTGGGGCCTACCTGCCGGCGTCGGGGGCGCCGCGCAGCAGCACCTGCTCCTGGCGCACCGGGGCGGGGCCGGCGGTCGCGGGGCGGCAGCCCTCGTCGATGGCGGTGCTGGACGCGGCCCTCAGCGTGAGGCCGGCGTCGGTGCAGGCCACGGCCTCCGTCGGGAAGGCGACAGGGCAGGGCGTGCCGGAGGCGCTGAAGCCGGTGGCGCGCGTCTCGCCCACGAAGCCCTGGGGCGTGCGGGTGAGGACGATGCCCACCGAGCCCGCGTCCGGGGACTCCACGCCTCCATCCGCCCACGCCCGCACCACCGCGAGCGTCAGGGTGCGGCCGTCGTCCTGGCCCAGGTAGCGGAAGGCCGGGTTCTGGGCGTGGTGGTAGTCGCCTGACTGGTCCTTCTCGCAACCGGGCGGCACGTGGATGGGGGGCGGCACGGAGGCCGTGGAGGTCTCCACCCGGGGTGGGGCCTTGCCCGGACAGGCCGCGAGCGAGAGGACACAGAGGCCAAGGGGGAGGGTGACGAGGGCGCGGTGCATATGGGGCGCGGATATTCTCCCAACGGACGGCCCGGTGGGACGGTGTTTGCTTCCCCTGGGATGACTCTCTAACCTTCGGTCCGACATGAGTCTTCGCCGCTTCGCCATCCTGTCGCTCGTCGCCACCCTCGCGCTGCCCTCCGCTGCGTTCGCCCAGGACATTGACGCGCTCCTCGGCCCCTCGTCGGAGGACACGAAGCCCTCGAAGCCCAAGGGCAAGACCAAGGCCGCGAAGCCGCCGAAGGCGACGGCGAAGAAGAAGACGCCGCCCAAGGAGAAGAAGGTCACCACGCGCAAGGGCAAGGCGGGCAAGGGCGCCGCCACGGCCACCGCCGAGGACGCGACCCCGGCCAAGGCCACGCTCGTGCTCAAGCTGGGCAGCAACGCGCGCGGCGCGAAGGTGACGGTGGACGGCCAGGAGGTGAACCCCCAGACGCCGCTGGAGCTGACGCCGGGGGAGCACACGGTCACCGCGCGCCGTCAGAACTACTCGGACTTCAACCAGCAGGTGACGCTGACCGCGGGCCTGGCCACGGAGCTGACGGTCGCGCTGGACGCGGCGACGGGCTTCGCCACCCTGCGCGCGGACGTGCCCCGCGTCACGGTGTACGTGGACGGGACGCGCGTGGGCTCCGCCCCCATCGAGAACCACCCCCTGTCCCAGGGACCGCACGAAATCGAGTTCCGCGGTCCGGGGCTCAAGGACGTGAAGAACATCAACGTGCGCGCCGGCCAGCTCTACGTCGTGGAGGGGCGCCTGCGTCCCGTCACCGAGCCGATGGCGACGGTGACGCCGAAGACGGACGACGCGCCGCGCTCGACGGTGCTGGAGCCCTCGAAGCAGCCCTCGGAGCCGATGGACCAGCCGGGGCTGGCCCTGGGCACCGAGCAGCCGCCGGAGGTGAAGGAGAGCACCAGCAAGGCCTGGTACCAGAAGTGGTACGTCTGGGTGGGCGTGGGCGTGGTGGCCGCCGCGGCGGGCGCCGGGGCCTACGCGGTGACCCGGAGCCCCGCGGAGCTCTCCTCGAACGACGTGTGCGGCGGTCCGTGCGACGGCCAGATTGGCTTCTCCGGCCTGCGCCCCGTCGCACCCGCGAACGGCCTGCGCTTCTAGTGGCCCCGCAGGTCGTCCTCTGAGCGGCCCGCGCCCGGCTCCAGCCGCAGGAAGACGTTCGTCACGCGGCCCACGCCCCAGTAGTCCAGCGCGGTGGCGCGGATGCGGAAGGGCTCGGACTCCGGCAGGAGGGCGGTGAGGTCCACCTCGTTGGCCTCGAAGCTGAAGGCGCGCCGGCCCACGTTGTCCACCTGCTCGTTGCCGATGAAGACGCTGTCCGCGAAGCCCACGGCGGCGCGGCGCGACACCTTCCCCTTCGTGTCCAGCACCTCCAGCAGGAGGAAGTTGTCCACGGCGAAGCCCTGCGTGCAGGCCGCGTCTCCGCAGAGGCTGGCCTTGGCGCCGTCCAGCAGCAGCTGGGGCGTCTCTCCGGTGGCGACGACGCGCGGCGTGCGCTCGCCCTCGCGGGTGTCCACCTCCACGTCCTCGCGCTTCCCCTCCAGGCGCGCCGTCTCGCGCTCCGGCGTGGCGCCTAGCAGCTGCACCGAGCGTGGCTCGGGCGGCGCGGCGGCGGTGGACGGGGGAACCTGCTTCGCGCAGGCCAGGAGGCTCAGCGCGGCGGCGGAGAGGGTCAACGTTCGCGAGTGGCGCACCCGGAGGCTTGTAGCGAGCGGCCCTGGACGGGGTCAATTAGCATGCCCCCCCATGCGGACCCTCCCCGGATGGTGGCTGTTGTGCGCGCTGGCCGCGGGCCCCGTAGCC
>NZ_RAWL01000070.1:0-26506 GCF_003668885.1 Corallococcus sp. AB049A
GGCTGGGGGCCACGGTGATGATCACGGACTTCGACGTGGGCGTGCGGCTCTTCTCCGCGAAGCTGGACACCGGCACCAGCACGTTCGCTTCCGGGAAGTAGGTGGCCGCGCACTGGCGCGGGATGTTGTACGGCACCACCAGGAACTCGCGCGCCACCCGCGTCTCTCCCTGGAAGTGGCTGGTGAGGTCCACCTTCTGCCCCGCCGTCAGCCCGCGCGCCTTCACGTCCTCCGGGTGCAGGAACACCACGCGCCGCCCCTGGTGGATGCCCCGGTAGCGGTCATCCAGCCCGTACACGGTGGTGTTGTATTGGTCATGCGAGCGCAGCGTCATCATCATGAGCTGCCCGGGCTCCAGCCGGTGGCGCGGCATCGTGTGCACCGTGAAGTGCGCCTTGCCGTCCTTCGTGGTGAAGCGCCCCTCGCGAGGACCGTTGGGCAGCGCGAACCCGCCGGGCTGGTGCACGCGGCGGTTGAAGTCGTCGAAGCCCGGAATGCAGCGCTGGATCAGCTCGCGCACCCGATCATAGTCCTCCACCAGGGACAGCCACGGCACCTTCGAGCGAGCCCCCAGCACCGCGTGCGCCAGCCGGGCCACGATGACGGGCTCGCTGAGCAGGTGCTCGGACGCAGGCGTCACGACGCCGCGCGACGCGTGCACGATGCCCATCGAGTCCTCCACCGTCACGAACTGCCGCCCTGCGGCCTGCGCGTCGTGCTCGGTCCGTCCCAGGCACGGGAGGATGAGCGCGCGCTGACCATGCACCAGGTGCGCGCGGTTGAGCTTCGTGGACACGTGCACGGTGAGCCGCGCGCGCCGGAGCGCCTTCGCGGTGAACTCCGTGTCCGGCGTGGCCGACAGGAAGTTGCCGCCCATGGCGAAGAACACCTTCACGCGCCCGTCGTGCAGCGCTTGAATCGTCCCCACCGTGTCCAGGCCCCTGTGGCGCGGAGGCGCGAAGCCGAACTCCTTCGACAGCGCGTCCATGAACTCCGGCTTGGCGTGCTCCCAGATGCCCATGGTGCGGTCGCCCTGCACGTTGCTGTGACCGCGCACCGGGCACACGCCCGCGCCCTGCTTGCCAATGCTGCCGCGCAGGAGCGTGAGGTTCACGATCTCCTGGATGTTGCCCACCGCGTTCTTGTGCTGCGTGAGCCCCATGGCCCAGCAGAAGATGGTGCGCTCCGAGCGCGCCAGGATGTCCGCCGCCGCTTCAATCTGATCGCGCGGCACCCCGCTCTCTTCCACCACGTCGTCCCACGACACCGTGGCCAGGTGCGCTGCGTACGCGTCGAAGCCCGTCGTCTTGCCTTCCACGAAGGCCCGGTCCACCACCGTGCCCGGCGCCTTCGCCTCCCGGTCCAGCAGCGCCTTGCCCAGGCCCTGCAGGAGCGCCACGTCGCCGTTGATGCGCACCTGGAGGAACAGCTTGTTGAGCGCCGTGCCCGGGCCGAACAGGTGCAGCACCTCCTGCGGGTGCTTGAAGCGGTTGAGCCCCGTCTCCGGCAGCGGGTTGACGCTGACGATTTCACACCCCCGGCGCGCGGCGGCCTGGAGCGCCGTCAGCATGCGCGGGTGGTTGGTGCCCGGGTTCTGCCCGATGACGAAGATGGCCTGCGCGTGGTCGAAGTCCTCCAGCGTCACCGAGCCCTTGCCGATGCCGATGGTCTCCGACAGGCCCGTGCCGCTGGACTCGTGGCACATGTTCGAGCAGTCCGGCAGGTTGTTGGTGCCGAACTGCCGCACGAACAACTGGTAGAGGAACGCGGCCTCGTTGCTCGTGCGGCCGGACGTGTAGAAGGCCGCCTCGTCGGGTGAGCCCAGCGCGTTCAATTCCTCCGCCACCAGCGCGAAGGCGTCATCCCAGGAGATGGGCTCGTAGTGCGCCGCGCCCTCGCGCAGCACCATGGGGTGCGTGAGCCGGCCCGCCTTGCCCAGCCACAGGTCGGACTGCTCCGCCAGCCGCGCCACGCTCCACTCGCGGAAGAACTCCGGCGTCACGCGCTCCTGGGTGCCCTCCTCCGCGATCGCCTTCGCGCCGTTCTCGCAGTACTCCTGCACGGAGCGGTGCGCGGGGTCCGGCCACGCGCACCCCGGACAGTCGAAGCCGTCCTCCTGGTTGATCTTCCAGACGAGCTTGCCGCCGCGAAACGGGCCCGCCTCGCTCAGCACGTGCTTGAACGCGCTCAGCACCGCGGGCACCCCGCCCGCCACCGTCTTCACCGGCCCCACGTCCGGCGCCCGCGTCTCCAACGGAGGCTGGGCCGCCGGCACCGCCAGCGCGTTCCCCTTCCCGTCCTGTCCCTGATCCATGTCCCACCTTTTGCGCGGCGCGACTCTACCGCGCCCGCGTCCTCCCGGCAGGCCGGGGGGCTGAGTCCCCACTGCGCCACGGAAAACCACGATTACAAGCTTCACCGGGAGCATGCAGGATGATTTCACGCGGAGTGCCCCCCGGCGCTCCGCGTCAACCCCCGCCGCAGGAGACATCCCCCCATGAAGGCCTTCCGTTCCGCCATCGCCGCCGCGCTGTTCCTGTCCCTCCCCGCCCTGGCCGCGCCGGTGGTCCACAGCATCTGGTCCAGCAAGGGCCTCTACGTCGCCGACACCACCGGGCGCTACCCGGTGACGAGCGCCAATGTGGTCGTCGCCTGGAACCAGTCCACCAACACCGCGTTCGTGAACTTCCACGGGTTCGCGGGCGGCAACGAGTACGACTTCGAGCTGGTGGGCTCGCCGGCCATCGCGACCACGGTGGATGACATCACCGGCATCTGGAACATCCGCCGCAACGGCGCGTTCATCTGCACCGGCTGCTCGGGCACCGCCTACTGGCTGAGCCTGCCCGCGGGCGCTGGCAACTACTTCAAGTTCTACGACTCCACCAACGTGTTCCACTTCAGCGCCTACATCGACGCGCGCAAGGACTACTGACGCACGGCGTCCAGCGTGTCCGGGAGCAACGCTGGCCCTGCACGCAAGCCCCCCGCGGCCCCGGGGGTTCGGTTAGGGTGCGCTGCCCCTTTTCCAGGAGTCTTCCGCATGTCCCGCATCATCCGCGCCTCTCGCGGCACCACCCTCTCCTGCAAGGGCTGGGTGCAGGAGGCCGCGCTCCGGATGCTGATGAACAACCTCGACCCGGAAGTGGCCGAGCAGCCCGGAGACCTGGTCGTCTACGGCGGCACCGGCAAGGCCGCCCGGGACTGGCCCTCGTTCGACCGCATCGTCGCGAGCCTCCAGAGCCTCACCGACGAGGAGACGCTGCTCGTGCAGTCCGGCAAGCCCGTGGGCATCCTGCGCACGCACCCGGACGCGCCGCGCGTGCTCATCGCCAACTCCAACCTCGTGGGCCACTGGGCCAACTGGGAGCACTTCCACGAGCTGGAGAAGAAGGGCCTGATGATGTACGGCCAGATGACGGCCGGCTCGTGGATCTACATCGGCACGCAGGGCATCCTGCAGGGCACCTACGAGACCTTCGCCGCCGCGGGCCGCTTCCACTTCGGCAGCGAGGACCTGGCCGGCCGGCTCATCCTCTCCGGCGGCCTGGGCGGCATGGGCGGCGCGCAGCCCCTGGCCGCGACCATGAACAACGCCGTGTTCCTGGGCGTGGAAATCGATCCGCACCGCGCCCAGCGCCGCGTGGAGACGCGCTACCTGGACGTCGTGGCCAAGGACCTGGATGAGGCGCTGGCCCTGGCCAAGGACGCGCAACAGAAGCGCGTGGGCCGCTCCATCGCCATCATCGGCAACGCGGCGTCGGTGTTCCGGGAGCTGTACAAGCGCGGCATCAAGCCGGACCTCGTGACGGACCAGACGAGCGCGCATGATCCGCTCAACGGCTACATCCCCACGGACCTGTCGCTGGAGGCCGCCGCGGAGCTGCGCAAGCGCGACCCGGAGGGCTACGTGAAGCGCGCCCGCGAGTCGATGATCATGCACGTGCAGGCCATGAACGACTTCCAGGCCGCCGGCAGCCACGTCTTCGACTACGGCAACAACCTGCGCGGCCAGGCGAAGGTGGGCGGCATGCAGAACGCCTTCGAGTTCCCCGGCTTCGTGCCCGCGTACATCCGCCCGCTCTTCTGCGAGGGCCTGGGGCCCTTCCGCTGGGTGGCCCTGTCCGGAGACCCGGAGGACATCCGCCGCACGGACCGCGCGGTGCGCGAGCTCTTCCCCCAGAAGGCATCGCTCAACCGCTGGCTGGACATGGCCCAGGAGCGCGTGGCGTTCCAGGGCCTGCCCGCGCGCATCTGCTGGCTGGGCTACGGCGAGCGCGCCAAGGCGGGCCTCGCCTTCAACGAGCTGGTCCGCAAGGGCGAGGTGAAGGCCCCCATCGTGATTGGCCGTGACCACCTGGACTGCGGCAGCGTGGCGTCCCCCAACCGCGAGACGGAGGCCATGAAGGACGGCTCGGACGCGGTGGCGGACTGGCCCATCCTGAACGCGCTGGTGAACGCGGTGAACGGCGCGTCGTGGGTGTCGTTCCACCACGGCGGCGGCGTGGGCATGGGCTACTCGCTGCACGCGGGCCAGGTCATCGTCGCGGACGGCACCCCGGAGGCCGCGCGCCGCATCGAGCGCGTGCTCACGTCCGACCCGGGCATGGGCGTGCTGCGCCACGCGGACGCGGGCTACCCGGAGGCCATCGACGTGGCGAAGGAGCGGGGCGTGCGCATCCCCGGCCTCACCGCCTAGAGTGCGGCGGATGCGAGGTCGCGTCCGGACGTTGGTGATGGCAGCGGCGGTGGGAGTGCTCGCGGGCTGCACGCCCACCACCGCCGGGCCCATGGTGATGCGCATGGGCCCGGGCCTGCCCCAGGAGAACTTCTTCCAGCTGGGCCTGCGCGCCGGCCCCCGCCTCAACGCCCCGCAGCTGTCGGAGCGCGGGGAGAACGGCACCTTCCACGGCGACGCGAAGCCCTTCCACAATGATCAATGGGGCATCGACATCGACGGCTCGGTGACGGTGCCCGTGAGCGACCGGCTGTCGTGGCACGTGGGCCTGCAGGGCGAGTTCGTCGGCCTGCCCGTGCCCGGCTACGGCGTCTATTCGGGCGTGTCGTACTACGCCGGCTCGGAGCGGCTGGGCCTGGCGCCGGCCCTCTCCGTGCGCGGCGCGTCCGACTTCGGGCTGGGGGAGACGGACAGCACCAGCAGCCTGTTCGGCGTGGAGGCCACCTGCGCCTTCACCGTGCAGCCGGAGCCCGGCATGTCGCTGGGCCTGGTGCCGTTCATCAGCGTGAACCAGTCGCTGGTGAACCCCGGCTCGCAGGTGACGACGTACTTCTATGGCGCCGTGGTGGCGGCGCAGCTCAAGTTCGGCGGGACGCGCACGAAGCTGGAGCTGTCCGGCGGCTTCGGCCGCGCGCACTCGGGTGACACCCACTGGAACGCGCCTGTCGTGGGCGCACGCGGAGGACGCTGAAGATGGAAGCCCTGGACCTGTGGGTGCGCAACACCTCCGAGGTGCTCACCGTGGAGGGCACCCACCGCGAGCCCGCGGAAGCGGCCCTCACCCCGCGCCCCGGAGCGGGCATCGGCGTGAAGGACGGCCGCGTGGCCTACGTAGGCCCGGAGTCCGGCCTGCCCAAGGGCGCGCTCACGGACGCGACGGAGGTCATCGACGCGGAAGGGGGCTTCGTGGGCCCGGGCTTCGTGGATCCGCACACGCACCTGGTGTTCGCGGGCGAGCGCTCCCATGAGTTCGACCTGCGCAACCAGGGCGCCACGTACCTCGAAATCGCCAAGGCCGGCGGCGGCATCGCCAACACGGTGAGCGCCACGCGCGCCGCGAGCGAGGAGGAGCTGGCGAAGCTCGCCCTGCCCCGCCTGGAGCGGCTGCTCGCGCAGGGCGTGACGACCGCCGAGGTGAAGAGCGGCTACGGCCTTTCGCTCGACGACGAGCTCAAGATGCTGCGCGCGGTGCGCCGCCTGGGCACCCTGTCTCCGCTGGAGCTGGTGCCCACGCTGCTGTGCGCGCACGCCGTGCCCGCCGAGTACAAGGACCGCCGCGCCGGGTACCTGGACCTCTGCATCAACGAAATCCTGCCCGCCGTCGCGCGCGAGGGCCTGGCGCGCTTCTGCGACGTCTTCACCGAGGACAGCGCCTTCACCGTGGAGGAGTCCCGCCGGCTGCTCAACGCGGGCAAGGCGCTGGGCCTCACGCCGCGCCTGCACGCGGATCAGCTCACCGCGTGCGGTGCGTCCGCCCTGGCCGCGGAGGTGGGCGCCGCCAGCGCGGACCACCTGGAGCAGGTGACGGACGAGGGCATCCGCGCGCTCGCCGCCGCGAACGTCACCGCCGTACTCGTGCCCACCTCCACCCTCTTCCTGCGCATGCGCCCCTACGCGCCCGGCCGGAAGCTGCGTGACGCGGGCGTCAACATTGCTTTGGGTTCAAACGTGAACCCCGGTTCTTCCATGACGGAGAACCTGGCGTTGGTGCTGGGGCTCGCCTGCCTGGAGAACGGCCTGTCAGCGGCGGAGGCCTACTGGGCCGCCACCCGAGGCGCCGCGCAATGCTTGGGGTTGCAACGGCAAGGGCGTCTGGCAGTGGGCGATGCGGGCGACCTGGTGGTGTTCGCCTGTCGCGGCTACCGGCATCTGCCTTATCATCTGGGTATCAGTCACGCGCGCGTGGTGGTGAAGGGCGGACGTGTGGTGTTTCGCGCGCGTATGAATCACTGCCCCTGAGTGGGTGCCGCTGAACAACTGGCACCAGACATGGGGGCAGGTGGAAGTTCCCTCGTGGGCCGGCCGTTGTAGAGATCAGCTGCCACCATGTGCCGATTATTTGGTTTCAGGAGTGCTGTTCCCGCTGCTGTGCATACCGCCCTTGTGACGGAGAGGAATTCCCTCCTCATCCAGTCGCGTGAACACAAGGACGGCTGGGGTATCGCCACGTATGGACAGGAGTGTTCGCCGCTCGTCGCTCATGGCGTAGGCCCGGCGCACAGCGACCCTGACTTCGAGCGCGTGTCGAGCCAGGTCTCCGCGCGCACCGTGGTCGCGCACATCCGTCAGGCGAGCGTGGGCGCGGTGGAGCTGCGCAACTCGCACCCGTTCTATTACGGCCGCTGGTCCTTCGTTCACAACGGCACGCTGCGCGAGTTCGCGAAGCACAAGGCCGCCGTGGAAGCGCTCATCCACCCGGAGCTGCGCGTCAACATCAAGGGCACGACGGACAGCGAGCGCTGCTTCTATCTGTTCCTGACGCGGCTGTCGGCGCGCGGGCCGCTCGACGGCACGGTGAGCGTGGAGGCGATGGCGCAGGCGCTCGCGGAGACGATGACGCTGGTGTCCACGATGACGGACGTGCCGGGGAGCCGCGAGCCGAAGGAGCGCTCCGCGATGAACTTCCTCGTCACGGACGGCGAGGCGATGGTGGCCACGCGCCGCAACCGCACGCTCTTCATCTCCTCCGGCATGGGCGGATGCCCGGACGCGCTGCGCGGGCCGAACACAAGCGTGCCGCTGCAGCAGTTCCTCGTCGCCAGCGAGTCGCTGTGCGGCGGGCCGCACTGGGTGCCGGTGGATGAAGAGGACGTGGTGGGCGTGGACGCGCGGCTCGTGTTCCACCGCTGGAAGGTGCAGACGCTGGCGGACGGGGTGCTGAACCCGCGGCCGCTGGAGCAGCACGCCACGTTCTGATTCAGCCCAGCCACGCCTCGAGCAACGCGGCGGGACGCGCGCCGAAGGCCTCCACGTCGAGGCTCCGCGCGTCCTCGCCCTCATGGCGGAGCGTGACGCGCAGGAAGTCGCGCGGCGCGGCCTGGGGGATGCGGTCCAACCACTCCACAAGCATCGCGTGGTCGCCGCCCACCAGGTCCAGGAACCCGGTGGCGTACAGCTCGTCGTAGTCCGACAGGCGGTACAGGTCCGCGTGGTAGAGCGGGATGCGGCCCGCGTACGGATAAACGATCGCGAACGTGGGGCTGGCCACCTCGGACTCCGCGACGCCCGCCCCTTCCGCCACGCCGCGCACCAGGTGCGTCTTGCCCGCGCCCAGGTCGCCAATCAGCCCCACGAAGTCCCCGGGCTGGAGCAGCTGCCCCAGCTTCACGCCCAGCCGGTGCGTCTCCTCCGGTGAAGGAGACACGAGCCGCCGCGAGCGCGTGCTGCTCATCGCTCCCACCGCGTCCAGACGTGGCCCAGGCCAATCAACAAATCCGTGGCGATGAGCCCCATCATCCCGCGCTGCTGGGCCATCAGGTCGCCCGCGAGCCCGTGCGCGTAGACCGCCGTCCACGCGGCCTTGGGCAGCGGAATCCCCTGCGCGAGCAGCGCGCCGCACACGCCCGACAGCACGTCACCCGTGCCGCCCGTGGCCATGCCCGCGTTGCCCGTGGGGTTGATGAACACGCGCCCACCGGCCTCCGCGATGAGCGTCCGCGAGCCCTTGAGCACCACCGTGCAGTTGAGCGAGGTGGCCAGGTTCAGCGCCACGCCCACGCGGTGCGCCTGCACGTCCTTCGTCGTCCGGCCCCACAGCCGCGCCATCTCTCCCGGGTGCGGCGTGAGCAGCACGGGTCCCTTCGCATCCCGCAGCACCTTGAGGTCCTCGGCGACGGCGTTGAGCGCGTCCGCGTCCAGCACCGCGGGCACCTCCACGGACGCCAGCAGGTCCCCAATCAGCGCGCCCGTCTCCGGCCCCCGGGGAATGCCCGGCCCCATCACCAGCGCGTCCTTGCCCTCCAGCGCGGCCTTCAGCGCCTCGAGGTCACCCTTCCCCAGCGGGCCCTCGCCCGGCAGCGGGACGCCCATGATCTCCGGCGAGTGCGCCATCACCCACGGCAGCGCCTCCGGGCGCGTGGCCACGGTGACGAGCCCCGCCCCGCTGCGCAGCGCGGACAGGGCCACCATCGCCGCCGCGCCCGTCTTGCCCGGGCTGCCCGCCACCACCAGCACGTGGCCGTAGGTGCCCTTGTGCGAATCCGCGCGCCGCCTGGGCAGCGCCTCCCGAGCGTCCTTCTCCTCCACGCGGAACAGCTCCGCGCCGGACACCGCGCGCGTGGACTCACCGCCCAGGCCAATGTCCACGCGCCGCACGTCGCCGCACAGCGACGCGCCGGGCTCCAGCTCATGCGCGGGCTTCACGAAGCCGAACGCCACCGTGACGTCCGCCTCCACGCACGGCGAGAAGGGCTCCGCCGTGTCGCTCTGCAACCCGGACGGCACGTCCGCGGCCACCACCTTCGCCCCCGCGCGCCGCCACCGCGCCACGGTGCCAATGGCGTCCGCGAAGATTCCCTCCGGCGCGCGCTTCAGCCCCGTGCCGAAGAGGGCATCCACCACCACGTCGCCAGGGCCGGCCTCCGGCAGCGCCTCGAAGGCGCGGGGCGATTCACCAAAGCCCTCCAGCGCCTGGAGGTTGCGCTTCGCCTCCGGGGTGAGCTTCTCGCTGTCCCCCACCAGCGCCACCACCACCCGGGCACCACCCTCCAGGAGGAAGCGCGCGGCGACCAGGCCGTCCCCGCCGTTGTTGCCGGGACCGCACAGCACCGTGAAGCGCCCGCCCGGGCCCGCGACACTCCGCGCGGCCTCCGCGAGCGCACGGCCCGCGTTCTCCATCAACAGCCCGGACGGCATCCCGTGCTTGTCCTGGGCGGCCACTTCGGCCTCGCGCATCTGGTTCGCGGTGAGCACGCGCTGCATGGCTTCCAACCTCCCTACTTCGTCTGGAGCACCACCGTGGCCGCGGCCACGCCGGCATCATGGGTGAGCGCGAGCATCGCCTCCCACCCCCGCGCTTCCATCACCTCACGGGCCACGCCGGAGAGCACGAAGCGCGGCGGACCGCCCTCGCGCACCACCTCCATGTCCCGCCACTTCACTCCTGGAGGCACGCCCATCGCCTTCACCAGCGCCTCCTTCGCCGCGAACCTCGCCGCGTACGCGCTGGCCGCGTCGTGCCGGGGCGCGCAGTACGCGCGCTCCCCGTCGGTGTACACGCGCGCGAGGAACGCCTCCGCGCGCGGACCGGCGAGGATGCGCTGGATGCGCTCGATGGAGCAGAGGTCCAACCCCAAGCCGACGATGGGCATACGGGCTGCGTCTCCTCACCCCGGGTCGCGCATCAGCTCGAGCATCTCACGCACCGCGCGCTCGAAGCCCACCAGCACCGCGCGCGCCACGATGGCGTGCCCGATGTTCAGCTCGTCGATCTCCTGGATGCGAGCAATCGCCTGCACGTTGTCGTAGTTGAGCCCGTGCCCGGCGGCCACGCCCATGCCCAGCTTGGCGCTCGCCTTGGCCGCGTCCACGATGCGCGCCAATTCCCGCGCGCGCTCCTTCTCGTTGCGCGCCTCGCAGTAGCGGCCCGTGTGCAGCTCGATGCGGTCCGCGTTCACCTTGTGCGACGCGCGCACCTGGTCCAGGTCGGGGTCGATGAACAGCGAGACGGCGATCTCCCCGTCCTTGAGGTTCTTGATGATCTTCGCGATGGACTCGCGCTGGCCGGCCACTTCCAGGCCGCCCTCGGTGGTGAGCTCCTCGCGCCGCTCGGGGACGAGCGTCACCACGTCCGGCTTGTACTCGTAGGCGATCTTCACCATCTCCGCGGTGGCGGCCATCTCCAGGTTCAGGAGCGTCTGCACCGTCTCGCGGAGGATGCGCAGATCCCGGTCCTGGATGTGGCGCCGGTCCTCGCGCAGGTGGATGGTGATCTGCCGGGCGCCGGCCAGCTCCGCCATCGCCGCGGCCGTCACCGGATCCGGATACACGGTGCGCCGCGCCTGACGCAGCGTCGCCACGTGATCCACGTTGACACCCAGTCGCTGTCCCATCGTCCCGCTCCTTGCGCTGGCGCGGTGCGGGATTGTCCAGGGACCCGGGCCCGCGCCGGCCCCTCTATTCGTGGCCGGCGTCCGGAAGTCAACCGCTGTCGCTAACCGTTGAGCGCCTTGGAGAGCGCCTCAACGATTTCGCGGGCGTACGCCTCGTTGCGCGCCGCGTCCTCGCCTTCAATCAGCACGCGGGCCTTGGGCTCCGTGCCGGAGAAGCGCACCAGCACGCGGCCGTTGCTGCCCAGCTTCTGCTCCACGTTCTTGATGGCCTTCATCACCGTGGGCAGCTCCCCCAGCTCCTTCTTCTGCTTCACGACGACGTTGAGCAGCGTCTGGGGCACCGGCTGGAAGATGGAGGCCAGCTCCGACAGCGGCTTCTGCTGGCGGCACATCACGGCCAGCAGCTGCAGCGCCGCGAGCGTGCCGTCGCCCGTGGTGGTGTGGTTCAGGAAGATGAGGTGGCCGCTCTGCTCGCCGCCCAGGCTGTAGCCGTTGCGGCGCATCTCGTCTACGACGTGCCGGTCGCCCACGCGCGTGCGGACCACCTTCACGCCCCACTGGGACACCGCGCGCTCCAGGCCGATGTTGCTCATCACCGTGGAAACGAGCGTCTTCTTCTTCAGCTCCTTGCGCGCGACGAGCTCACCCGTGCAGATGGCCATGATGGCATCGCCGTCCACGACGTTGCCCTTCTCGTCCACGACGATGAGGCGGTCCGCGTCGCCGTCCAGCGCGATGCCCAGGTGGGCGCCGTGCTTCACCACGGCCTTGGCCAGGCCCTCCGGGTGGAGCGCGCCGCACTTGTGGTTGATGTTCTTGCCGTCCGGGGACACGCCCAGCGCGATGACCTTCGCGCCCAGCTCCTCCAGCACCGCGGGCGCCGTGCGGTACGCCGCGCCGTTGGCGCAGTCCACCACGATGGTCATCCCCTCCAGCGTCAGCTCGCGGGGGAACGTGGCCTTCAGGTAGACGATGTAGCGGCCGCGCGCGTCGTCCAGGCGGATGGCCCGGCCAATCTTCGTCGCCGTGGGGCGGATGTTGTCGATTTCGCCGCTGGAGACCAGCTCTTCAATCTTCGCTTCGGTCTCGTCCGGCAGCTTGAAGCCGTCGCGCCAGAAGAACTTGATGCCGTTGTCCTGGTACGGGTTGTGGGACGCCGAGATGACGGCGCCCGCGTCCGCGCGCATGGACGTGGTGAGGTTGGAGATGCCGGGCGTGGGCAGCGGGCCCACCTGCTCCACGTCGACGCCCATGGAGATGAGGCCGGCGGACAGGGCCTGCTCCAGCATGTAGCCGGACAGGCGCGTGTCCTTGCCCACGATGACGCGGTGGCGGTGCGGACCGTTGCGGATGAGGTACGCGAGGGCGCGGCCCAGCTTCATCGCGACCTCGGCCGTCATCGGATAGACGTTCGCCACGCCACGGACGCCGTCCGTGCCGAACAGCCTTTCCGTCTTCTGCGCTTCCTTCGGGGGCATGTCCATCCTGTACGCCATGTGTGCCGCTCCACCTTTCCCATTGCCGGAAGGGCTCCGGCCACTCGCGTCCGGGGCTTATACCCCGTCCGGCACGTGGGCCCGAAGCTAGGGATGCGGTGCCACCCAGGCAAGCGCCCAGGCATGCTGAACCTGCTTGTCTACGACGCCAGGGCTTGCGCCCGTCAGCCGCCGTACAGGTCACCGCCACCCCGGGCCCGCCGGATGGCGTCCGCCACCGCCAGCGCGTCCCGGGCCTCGCCCACGTCGTGCACCCGCACCACGTCCGCGCCCCCCATCACGGCCATGGCCGCCACGGAGCCCAGGGTGGCCGCCAGGCGCTCCTGGGGGCCCTTGCCGCCCGCAAGCTTCCCGAGGAAGGACTTGCGGCTGGTGCCCACCAGCAGGGGCTGTCCCAGCCCGCGCAGCTCCTCCAGGCGGCGCAAGAGGAAGAGGTTGTGCTCCAGCGTCTTGCCGAACCCGATGCCCGGGTCCAGCAGGATGCGCCCGCGCGGGATGCCCGCCTCGGTGGCGGTGAACATCCCCTCCTCCAGGTAGTCCATCACCTCGGCCACCACGTCCTGGTAGCGGGGGGCCTCCTGCATCGTCCTGGGCATCCCCTGGGTGTGCATCAGGCAACACGCCGCGCCCGCCGCGGCCACCACGCCGGCCAGCGCCGGGTCCGCGTGGAAGCCGGTGACGTCGTTGATGAGGTGGGCGCCGGCCTTGAGGGCCTCCTTCGCCACCGCCGCCTTCATGGTGTCCACGGAGATGGGCACGGTGGAGCGGCGCTTGATGCCCTCCACGACCTTGAGGACGCGCGACAGCTCCTCGTCCGCGGACACCGGCAGCGAGCCCGGCCGGGTGGACTCGCCGCCCACGTCGACGATGTCCGCGCCCGCGTCCACCAGCTTCAGCGCGTGCTCCACGGCGCTGTCCGCGTCCGGGAGGCTGCCGCCGTCGGAGAAGCTGTCCGGCGTCACGTTCACCACGCCCATGAGGTACGTGCGCGCGCCCCACTCGAACCGGCGGCCGCTCAGGGTCAGCGCCGTCATGGGCGTGGGGGACAGCACCTCCTCCAGCACGCGCGCCAGGCCGTCCGTGCGCGGGGACTTGCGGGCGAGCGAAATCAGCCGGTCGAACTGCTGGCGGCTGCCGGACAGGAGCACCTCGCCGGGGTGGTCCACGTGGACACCGGGCGTCCAGGTGGGCAGCTTCTCGCGCTCCTTGGAGCCGTACGGAGGCACCAGCTCCTCCTCGTAGGAGGGGCGGCCCCCGGTGACGAGCACGTGCGCATAGCCCAGCTCGCGCGTCAGGTGCTCGCGCATGCGCGGCGACAGGTTCAGCCGGCGCAGGACGAGCGACAGGTCCTCGGGACGGTCTCGCGAGATGAGGCGGGCACGCAGCACGTTCAGGTCCCCTTCAGAGCGTGAGGGCGGTGAATCAGTGTCGCCGCTTCGCCGGGTCCAGGGAAGAGAGGACGACAGGAACGCGCACGGGGCCCGGCGCCTCGCGAGCAAGGCACCGGACCCTGCGTCAGCGCGTCACATGCCTACGGTGTGAACTGGATGAGCCCCATGTCCGTCTGCCCCGACGACACGAACGTCGTGGCGCCCACCGGCGTGGAGCCCTCGAACGTGAAGGCCACCCGGGTGGAGCCGTCCGGCAGCACCGCCATGAACGCGTTGGACACCCGGGGCCCCAGCATGCGCGACCAGCGGTGGGCCCCCGTGGGGCTGTAGCTGGCCACGAACCGGATCCCGCGGCCCTGGGGCTGGCCGGCCGTGCCCAGCACGCCGCCGCCGAAGTCGAATGTGTCCGTCGACACGCTGCCGTTCACCAGGATGTTGCCCGCGCCATCCACCGCCACTTGATTGGCGACGTCTCCGCCGGGCTCGGTCGTCAGCACGCGCACCCAGCCCTCTCCGCCGGACGCGGTGAGCGTGCCGAAGACGCCGTCATCCGGCACGATGTCGTGCATGGGGTCATGGCTCGAATACGTCTGGCCCTTGAAGGTGAACGTCCCGTTGAAGCCCCCCGCGAACGCCACGCCCCCATCGGGCAGGGCCGCCAGTCCGCGGATGCGGCCGACGCTGCCGTTCAGCCCATAGCCCCACACCGGAGCGCCGGCGGGCGTGAAGCGCGCCACGAAGCCCGTCCCCACGCGCTTGCCCGGGCCCGCGAGGACGGGGTTGTTGCCGCGGCCTCCCATCAGGATGTTGCCGTTGGCATCCGTGGTGAGCGCGTTCGCCTCGGTGTATTCGTCCAGGGTCTCGAAGGCCTGCGACCACTGGTGGCCGCCGTTGTAGTCGTACTTCACCAGGAAGAGGGACTGGGTCTGATCATCCCGGGACTCGCTCATCGCCCCCGCGTAGAGCTCACTGCCACCCAGGTTCGTGTAGCCCTCGAAGTGGCCCGCGACGATGACGCTCCCGTTGGCGTCGGTGGCGACGACGGTGGGAATGACGATGGAGCCGTAGACCTGGCCCTCCCCCCACCCTGGCCGCTTCTCCGCGCGGAAGCCGCGCGCCCAGACGGGGTTTCCGGTGGGGGACAGCTTCAGCACGAACATCCCCGTGCCGGCATTGATGGGCTGCAGCGGACCGGTGCCGAAGTCCGGGCTGCCCTGGTAGGTGCCCACCACCAGCACGTTGCCCACCGGCGTCACCGTCATCGCCCCCAGGGACACCGGCTGCCCCACGCCATATGCGCGCGACCACTGGTGCTGGGCCGCGTTGTTGAAGCGCGCCACCAGGAATCCCGAGGGCCCCGGCAGCGGCGCGCCTCCCGCTTGCGCCGGGCCGTCGAAGTACCCGCCCCCCAGCACGAAGCCGGTGCCATCCGGCAGGTTGAACAGCCCCGCCGCGGACTCCCGCGCCGCGCCCCCCAGCGTCTTCGCCCAGGTCTGGGAGGGCGTGCTGCTGCCCCGGTAGGTGCACCAGTCGTAGCGGTAGACCGTGTCCAGCTGCGGCCTGCGCGAAACGTTGGACGCCTCGAGCGAGGAGAACTCCGCCCCGTCATCCCCCATCGGGAGGACGCCCACGTCGAAGGTGTGGCGGTCGAGCACCGCGCCCTTCACGTCCGCCGTCAGCCAGGCGTCGTTGGCGACGGAGGCCACGGTGGCCACCGCGGCGCCCTCCGTCGGCCGGGTGTTCCAGGTGACGGCGGGCGGATAGGCGCCTCCCGTCACCGGATGGAGCGACACGCCCGTGTTCGTCCCCTGCTTCGCGTACAGCCGCAGCCGCGCCTGGATGAGCTCGCCGCCCTCCCCCGCCAGCTGGAAGCGCAGATACGACTGGTAGCGCGTGGGGGCCGCGTCCACGTACAGCGTGGACCCGGTGCTCATGTTCAGGTCCGGCTGATCAGCGCGCACCGACGCGTCGGTCACCGTCACCAGGGTCCTTGCGTCCAGGTACGTCTGAGGCTGGCACGAGGCGGGCAGCGCCGCCTGCTCCACCGCCTTCAACGCCCCGTCCTGGACGTCATCCTCCGCCCCTGTCGCTCCGCCGCACCGTGGCAACACCGCCAGCATCGCCAACGCCGCTGCCCCCTGCGCTCCCCGCTTCCATCCATTCCGCATTGTCTTGGCCGTCCCCCACGAGGCCTTCCCAGCCCCGCGGTTCGTCCAAATTGCATCCGTGGTGCCAGCGAGAATCCGCTCGCGGACAGGGGACCTGCCCTCCAGGGAGGGAATGCGGAGGGCCCGGAGTGGCGCCAGGAGTTCACAAAGACAAACGAAAAGGCCCTCCCCGTTTCCACGGGAAGGGCCTTCGTCACTTCAGGAGGACGCCTTCAGAGGCTTTACGCCTTCTTCGGCTCCATGTTGGGCAGGCCCTCGAGCGCGTCGAGGATCTTCCGCTTGTCCTTCTTCTCCGTCGGCTTCGGCGTGGAGGACACGCGCGGCGCCGGGCGCTCGCGGGTGAGCTGGCCGCCCTGCAGGATGATGTTCACGTCCTCGGCGTCGAGCGTCTCGTACTCCACCAGGGCGTCGGACACGCGCTGGAGCACGTCCAGCTTGTCCGTCAGCAGCTGCTTGCCGGTCGTGTAGCAGCCCACGACGATGCTGCGGACCTCCAAGTCGATCTGCCGGGCGGTGTCCTCGGAGTAGTCCTTGGACGAGTTGAAGTCGCGGCCCAGGAAGACCTCACCGTCGCTCTTGCCGAACGCCAGCGGGCCCATCTTCTCGCTCATGCCCCAGCGGCACACCATGGCGCGCGCCGTCTCCGTCGCACGCTCGATGTCGTTCGCCGCGCCGCTGCTCATCTCGTTGAACATGAGCTCTTCGGCGATGCGGCCACCCATGGCCATGGTGATCTGGTCGAGGATCTGCTTGCGGTAGCCGTTCACCTTGTCCTCGGTGGGCAGGCTCCAGGTGACGCCCAGGGCCTGACCGCGCGGGATGATGGTGACCTTGTGCAGGGGGTCGCAGCCGGGCAGCAGCTTGGCGAGGAGCGCGTGGCCGGCCTCGTGGACGGCCGTGTTCCGCTTCTCCTTGTCGGTCATGATCATGGACCGGCGCTCCGGGCCCATGAAGACCTTGTCCTTCGCCTGCTCGAAGTCCGCCAGGTCCACGCGCTCCTTGTTCTGGCGCGCGGCCATCAGGGCCGACTCGTTGACCAGGTTCTCCAGGTCCGCGCCCGTCATGCCGGGCGTTCCGCGGGCGATGACCTCCAGCTCCACCTCCGGGGCCAGCGGCACGCGGCGGGTGTGCACCTTCAGCACGCCCAGGCGGCCCTTCAAGTCCGGACGGGGAACGATGATGCGGCGGTCGAAGCGGCCCGGGCGCTGGAGTGCCGGGTCCAGCACGTCCGGACGGTTGGTGGCGGCGATGAGGATGACGCCGTCGTTGGACTCGAAGCCGTCCATCTCCACCAGCAGCTGGTTGAGCGTCTGCTCGCGCTCGTCGTGACCACCGCCCAGGCCCGCGCCACGGTGGCGGCCCACGGCGTCGATCTCGTCGATGAAGATGATGCAGGGGGCGTTCTTCTTGCCCTGCTCGAAGAGGTCGCGCACGCGGCTGGCGCCGACGCCCACGAACATCTCCACGAAGTCCGAGCCGGAGATGGAGAAGAACGGGACGCCCGCCTCACCGGCCACCGCGCGGGCAAGCAGCGTCTTGCCCGTGCCCGGGGGGCCCATCATCAGCACGCCCTTGGGGATGCGGCCGCCCAGCTTGGTGAACTTCTTGGGGTCCTTGAGGAAGGCGACGATCTCCTCCAGCTCCTCCTTGCACTCGTCCACGCCGGCCACGTCCGCGAACGTGACCTTGTTGTGGCTTTCGCTGAGGAGCTTCGCCTTGGACTTCCCGAACGTCATCGCCTTGCCGCTGCCGCCCTGGAGCTGGCGCATGAAGAAGATGAAGAACAGGAACAGGAAGACGACGGGCATCCACTGCCCGAGGATGGTCAGCCAGAGGCTGTTCTGCTCCTCGCGCTCGTACTTCACGTCCACGCCAGAGGCGCGGAGCTGGTTGAGCACGGCCACGTCCGGCGCGGGCCCCGTCGTCCGGAACTTGTCGTTCGAGTCGCTGAACGTGCCGGAGTAGGTGTTGCCCTTGACGGAGACGGCACGGACCTTCTTCTCCTCCACCTTGGTCAGAAGCTGGGTGAAGGTCGGTTCCTGCACCTGCTCGTTGCCTTGCGAGAAGAAATTGTAGAAGGCGACGAAGAGGACGATCAGGATGACCCAGAGCCCGATGGTCTTGTAGGTCGAACGCACGTTTCAGCTGCCCTTTCGGTACTCGGCGGGATGAGGGCCGTGCCAGGAGGAACCCTGGCGAAGTTCGTCATGTGCCCGGCGCCCGCCCGTGTGCAGGCCAGCGACGGACCGTATCAGCAACAGTAAAAAGCCCTCAACTATTTAGGGGACCGTGACCATCCCCCGTTTTCGAGCTTCGACTCTATAACGGAGGGGTCTTCCGTTCGCTTGTGGCCAGCGGAAGGGCCCACAACGAGTGTCGGGAAGCCACCTCGTGCGATGGCGCATGGGGTTCGACGGAGCGCGGCAGGATGCCGGGGAGCCACAGCGGCTCACCATGCGCGTCCACCACGACGGGCTGCGCGTCGCGCGCTTCCGACGGGACGCGGGCATCCACCAGCGCGTCCTGCACCTTGCGGTGGCCCGCGCGCGTCCGGACGCGGTCTCCCTGCTGCCTCGAACGCACCGTGAGAGGCCACGCCGTGTCCACCTCCAACACCAGGGCCAACACGCCTGGGGGAGGCATTCCTTCCGCCACCTGGAAGCGCCATGCGCCAAAGTCGCCGAGGGCCCCCGGCCCCGGGAGCAGGAGCGGCGCGGGCGGCGCTTCCCGTCCAGGCCCCACGCAGCGCACCCGCCCGCCGGTGGCCTTGAGCTGGAGCCCGTCGCTGAGCGGCATGACGCCCCCGCGAGCCACCACCTCCCTCGCGCGCGCCAGCGTGGCGTGGTCCACCCGCGCGCCCGCCGTGCCCAGCAGCCGTGCGAGCACGCGGCGCGACAGCGGAGGCTCCAGCGCGCGCAGCCCCACGGCATCCAGCCCGCCCCCGGGCACCACCAGCCGCTCCCAGGCCGCGTCCGCCATGTTGGCGAGCAGGGCTTCGTCCTCGGAGGCGAGCCGCGCGAAGGTGGCCAGGTGCTCCACGGTGCTGAAGCCCGCGGCCCGGTGCAGCGCGGGCAGCACGTCCTGGCGCACGCGCGTGCGGAAGAAGGACGGGTCCGCGTTCATCGGATCGCTCACGAACTCCACCCCCTCGGTGGCCAGGAAGGCGAGCACGTCCTCGCGCGAGCACGCGAGCAGCGGGCGGAGCAGCGTAGCGGCGCGCGCGTGGATGGCCCGCGCGCCCTTCAGCGCCGTTCCCCGCGCCAGGCGCATCAGCAGCGTCTCCGCCTGGTCGTCCAGCGTGTGGCCCGTGGCGATGAAGTCCAGGCCGCGCTCCTGGCGCAGGACCTCCAGGGTCGCGTAGCGCGCCTCCCTCGCCCGCGCCTCCAGGCCTGCACCGGGGACGAGCTCCAGCCGCCGGACGTGGCAGGTCAGGCCCAGGCGCGTGGCCAGCCCCACGACGGAGGTCACCTCCTCCGCGGCCTCCGCGCGCAGGCCATGGTCCACCGTGGCCACCTCCACGCGCATCGCCAGCGCCTCACGCACGCGCGCCGTTCCAACGAGGAGCGCGGTGGAGTCCGCGCCGCCGGAGACCGCGAGCAGCACCGAGCGCGAGGCGGCGCCGTGCTCGGCATAGGAGCGGGCGAGCGCGGCGGGCAGCGGGGAACTTTCGAAAGACGCGCGGGGCATGGCGCCAGCGTTCGGAATGGAGTGTGGGGTGGCCGGGTTACAGATTCGCGGTGGACGGAAGGCGTGGGAAGGCAGTCGATGATTCCCACAACGGCGGAACGCGGGGCGGAAATAGAACGGCGCCTCGCGGTTGTTGGCTGGAACGTTCTGGACTTCATGACGTTGGACCTAGGGGTCCCCCCCCTCCCCCTCTGGGTCCACGGGGCCGCTCGGAGATTCGCTCCCTGCGGTCCCTCTTTCCGGAACGCCCCGGTCTCCCTCGCGGAGGCCGGGGCGTTTCTCTTTTTTCCCTGCCACACATTGTCGGAAGCGGAGCGTTCAGCCTCCGGGCGCACGCTTGAGTGCTCCGAAACCGTTGACCCTTCAGGGCGTCTGTCGGATAACCGCTCCGGTGTGTTCAGGTCGTCACCTCGAATCCGCCCCGGAGACCCAGGCATGGCAGGCACCGACAAGCGCAAGCAGTCGCTGTACTTCCCCGAGGAGATGCTGAAGGAGATCCAGGAGGAGGCGAACCGGCAGGACCGCTCCCTCTCATGGGTGGTGCAGCAGGCCTGGAAGATCGCCCGCGACCGCATCAAGTCATTCCCTGCCGTCAATGACGTGACGGGCGACGAGCGCACGGACCCGCGCGAAGAAAGGCCGTAAGGCAGGGCAATGGCCACCACGGATCACCGCAAGCAATCCCTCTACTTCCCCGAGGACATGCTGGAAGAGATCCAGCGTGAGGCCACGCGGCAGGACCGTTCCCTGTCGTGGATCGTCCAGCAGGCCTGGAAGGTCGCCCGCGCTGACATCCGGCGCATGCCCTCGGTCAACGACGTGCTGGGCCCCCTGCCTCCACGGCCGGTGGCCGCCGCGGCGCAGACGGCCACCTCCGCTCCGGCGGTGGTGACCTCCAGCGCCCCGGCCTCCTCGGACGAGCCCTCCAAGCCTTAGGGGCCTTCGTCCTCCCCCCGGCCCCCGTGAAGCCTTGCATCCCGCGCACGACGTCAGCGCGGGGCAGGCCGGGCGGGCCGGGCGCAGTTGGTGAAGACGATGCGCGGGGCCTCCTTCAGCGCCTGGACCGGGCTGGGGTACGTGCTCTTCATGTACGCCGCCGCGATGTTGGCGTCCGTGCCGCCGGATTTGCGCGCCGTCACCGGGTTGCGGTCCGGGTCCTGTCCCGCGTTGCCCAGGATGCCGCCGTAGCCGTCGCCTCCCTCCAGCAGGAACGTGGACATCGCCACCCGGTAGCGGATGGACGCGTCGTCGCGCGCGGGGATGGCCACGTCGCGGCCTCGCACCCGCAGCCCTGTCACGCGCTGGCCCCTGGGGCGCGCGCAGTCCACGCGCAGCGTGGTGCCCTCGGAGACGTGAAGGAAGGCGCCGGAGGGCGACACGATGGACTGCCCCTCCACGGCCAGCCCCTCCACGGAGTGCTCGAAGAGGTCCACGATCTGCTTCTCCGTGAGGTCCACCGTCACGAGGAGGTTCTCGAAGAGGATGACCTCGTGCAGGACGCCGTTGGTGAGCGGCCCCGTGCGCAGGGACGTGCGGGTGACGCACAGGCCCTCGTCGCGCAGCGAGCCGCCGTTGATGATGCCCAGGTCCGTGGGCTTCGCGGCGCCGTCCTCCGCGTGGAGGAACGCGTCCGCGGCCAGCTGCCCCAGCGCGTTGTTGTCGTGGCGGGTGAAGGCGTTGCCCAGCTGGACCTCCTCGCCCAGGTAGCCCACGACGGCGTCGGGGTCGTCCACCAGGGGGACGCAGGAGTCGTTGTACGCGAGGCACCCGGGCAACAGCGCGAGCGCCGCGAGCGCGGCGGTGAGGTGGCGGCGGTCCATCAGTAGAAGGCCCTCAGGGTGAGGTAGCCGGACACGCCCTCGCGCGGCAGCAGGCCGGTGACGCGGTCCGAACGGGGCACGTCGTCGCGCAGGTCGTGGTCGAAGAGGTTCTGCGCGTAGAGCGTCACCTCGAAGTGCTCCCAGATGGGCTCGGTGCGCAGCTGCGCGGTGATGAGGCTGTAGGCGGGGATTTCGTAGCGGCGGATGAGCTCCAGCGTGGAGCGGTTGTTGTTGCGGCGCTCGGCGCCGGAGCGCACCACCACGTCCAGGTTCAGCCAGTCGCCCAAGGGCATGGAAACGCCCGCGTTGAAGCGCGCCTGGGGCACGTCCGTGAGGAGCCGGGCCTGGTCCGGCAGCTCCAGGTCCTGCGCGCGGGACAGGCTGGCGTTGACCCACGCGGCGGCGCGCTTGGACGCCTCCAGGCGGGCCTCCGCCTCCACGCCGTACACGCGCACGCCCAGCTCGCGGTTGCGCAAGGGGACGATGTTGCCGCTGGTGTCCACCGGGGTGATGGGCGAGGCGAAGTTCTGGAGGAAGGCGTTGGCGCGCACGCGCACGCGGGTGTCGCCCGCGGCCTGGACCAGGTCCATGCCCAGCTCGAAGGTGTCCACGGTGGTGGGCTTGAGCAGCGGGTTTCCCTCGAAGCGGCCCTGGTTGTAGTCGGTGTCGGGGATGCGCTCGACCAGCTCCTGGGGCGTGGGGGCGCGGAAGGCGCGGCCGTACAGGGCCTTGAGCACGAGCGCGTCCGACGCGGCGATGACCAGGCCCACGCGCGGGTTGACGCGCACCACCATCTTGCTCGCGTCGAGCGCGCCGGATGCGTCTTCCGCGTCTGGCAGCTGCGTGGCGTCCAGGCGCAGGCCGAAGGTGAGCGTGAGCGCGGAGAGCACGGTCCACTGGTCCTGCGCGGAGAGGCCCAGGTTGAGGCGGCGGGAGGCCGCGCCCTGCGTGAGGTCCACGAGCCCTTCCGGAGCAGCGGGGCTGGGGCGCAGGCGCCCGTCGAGCGTGTAGTTCGTGGTGTAGGCGTACCGGGACAGCGACTGCTGTTCCGCGACGAAGCCGAGGGTGAGGTGGTTCTCCTTCGTCAGCGCGAGGTCCGCGTCCACGGAGGCGGTCACGGTGCGCACGGTGACCTGCGTCTGTTCCTGGAGGCCGTCGGGGAAGAGGCGCTCCAGGCCGCTGCCGGTGCGGAAGTCGTGGGGTGTGAGCTGGAACAGGCGGTCGGTGGACTGCTGATCGAAGCCCAGCCGGGCGCGCACCTGGCCGTTGCCGGAGAGGGGGCGCTCCCAGGTGAGGTCCGCGAGGAGCACGTCCCAGGACAGCTGGGAGTCGTTGCCCACGGTGTCGAACAGGCCGACGAGCGCATCTCGCTTCTCCGAGAGGTAGCGCGCGGTGACGCCCACGCGGCCGGCGCTGTCCAGGCCGTAGGACACGCCTCCGCCCACGTTGAGGAGGAAGCGTCCGTCGCGGGTGCGGCCCGCGGGCTGGTCCACGTCGCGCAGGCCCTGGGCCACGGACTCGTCGTCGAGCGCGTCATGGTCGATGACGAGCGAGTCACCTTCCTGGGACCAGAGGTCCAGGTCCGCGAACAGGCGCAGGTCGCCGGTGGTGTGCGCGGCGGACAGGTGGCCGTCGGTGGCGAGCGCCAGGCGGCCATCGTCGCGGGGCACGCCGCCGGTGGTGACGGCGCCACGGACGCCGTCGGCGCGGGTGGTGACGAGGTTGACGACGCCCTGGAAGGCGCCCGCGCCGTAGATGGCGGAGCCGGGGCCGCGGATGACCTCGATGCGTTCCAGGTTCTCCACCGGCAGGTTCATGAGGGCCTTGCCGTCGAAGAAGTTGTTGAGGCGGTGGCCGTCGAGGAGGAAGAGGACCTCCGCGTCGTTGCGAAGGCCCCGGATGGCGGTGCGGTGGAAGCCCTGCACGTCGCGGCTGACGGACACGCCGGGCACCACGTCCAGCACGTCGGCCACGGTGCGGGCGCCGAGCGCGATCATCTGCGCACGGTTGAAGGACGCGCCGATGGCCGGCACGGTGCGGACGGCCTCCTCCTGGAGGGTCGTCACCGAAAGGACGTCCTCCGCGCTGTAGAGCGCCAGGTCGTCATCCATGGAGCCGGAGGTGCGAGTGGCCCCGGAGCTCGAGCGGCCGGTCGTCCGCGAGTCCTTTCCATCCGCGCGGGTCGAGGCGCGTGAATCCGTGCCGCTTCCGCGGGTCGATGCGCGTGGGTCGGATGCGTCCGTGCGGGTCGAGGCTCGCGAGTCCGTGCCAACTGCGCGAGTCGAAGCTCGCGGGTCGGACGCATCCGTCCGGGTCGAGGCTCGCGAGTCCGTGCCACCCGTGCGGCTCGCACCTCGTGAGTCCGCACTGCTCGCGCCATTCGAGGCGCGCGAGCCGGCCTCGCCCTCACGGTTCGAATCGCGCGAGTCCGCACCGCTCACGCGAGTCGAGGCGCGCGGGTCGGCCACATCCGCGCGGTTTGAACCGCGGGAGTCCGTCCCCCTGGAAGGGCTCGACGTCCGGGAGTCCACGCTGTCGGTTCGATTCGGGGGCCTTGTCTCGGCACCCGCCGTACCTGCCGGGCGGCCCGACGCAGGTGGCGGCGCTGAAGAGCCCGCCGCGTCGTCGTCCTCCCCTCCCCCGGACGGCGGCGTGAAGGCATCGATGGCGGGCGCGGACCTCGGGTCCTTACGGGCCCCCTTGCGGCCCGGCGGCGCGCGACCGGGCGGTGGCTCCGGAAGCTGCGCCCCCACCATCACCCTCGCGGGCCGGAGCGCGGACATGAAGAGCGGCGTGCGCGCCCCGTCCACCATCGCCGCCTCGACGAAGTACTCCACGCCGGGTGACACCATGTGCTCCGCGGGAATCACCGCGCGGTACAGGTCCCCGTACTGCCGCTCCATCGGGACCTGCACGTACGGCTCTCCCGGACCGCGATAGCGGACGAAGAGCTCCAGCACCCTGCCGCCATCCACCAGCGTCGCATCCAACTGGAGGGACTGCCGGGCCTCCGCGCGCGGCGGCGCCGCATGCAGCAGCGCGGGCTCCTGCGCGTGGACGGGGGCCGCGACGAACACCACGGCACAGAGGATGAGCGTGCGAGGAAGAACGGTCTGCAAGATTGACGACGATGGTCCGTTGCAGGGCCATGCGAGTCAAGCAAGCCACCTGCCCCACGTCCCGCTGATTTTTTGCCGCACCCGCGAGCGCATGCGACGGTGCCCACCGCTCCATGCGTGCGTCGCTCGCCCTCCACCTCGCCCTCTTCCGCCGCCAACGCGCCCAGATCGCCCGGGTGGTCGAAGGCCGCACCGAAGCCTTCCGCGCCTACGAGGCCCGCTACCGCCGGCGCACGAGCACCTATCAGCGCGTGGTCCCCCTGCCCCACGTGCACCAGCGCATCGCGGCGTCGGACTTGGTCTACGTCGGCGACTACCACACGCTGCCGCTCGCCCAGCAGACCTACCTGGAGCTCGCGGAGCGCGCCCTCGCCTCCGGCCGCCGCGTCGTGCTGGCCCTGGAATGCGTGGAAGGCCGTCACCAGGCGGCCCTCGACGCGTACCTCGCGGGGCGCCTGCCCGAGCGCACGCTGCTGTCCCGGCTGGGCCACGGCCCCAACCCGGGCTTCGGTCCCGGCGCCGGCATCCGCGCCGTGCTCGCCTTCGCGAAGCGCCTCAAGCTCCAGGTGGCCGCCATCGACCGGCGGGCCCAGGGTGAGCGCTCGCTCGCGCTGCGAGACGCCTTCGCCGCCGAACGCATCGCCCACGTGGCCCGCGCGGAGGACGTCCCGCTGGTGATGGTGCTGGTGGGCCAGTTCCACGCCGCGCCCTGCCACCTGCCCGCGCAGGTGGAGCGCGCGCTGGGAGACACCCACCCGCGCCGGAGCCTCGTCGTGTACCAGAACGCCGAAGGGCTCTGGTGGCGCCTCGCGCGCGAGGGCCGGCTGGGCGGCGCGGAGGCCGTGGAGCTGGCGGACGGCGCGCTGTGCCTGATGAACGCCTCGCCCGTCCTCTGCCAGCAGAGCTTCCTGGACTACCTGGAGGCCGAGGGCGACGACGCGCCCCTCCTGGACCGCAGCGCCGCGGAGCGCTTCCGCGACATGGCGGAGCTCATCGGCGGGCTCGCGGGCGTGCCCGTGGGCCGCGAGCTGGACTCGGTGGAGGTGACGACGGCGGCGGACGGCGACGTGCTCGCCCGCATCCGCCGGCGCGGCCGCTTCACCCAGGCGGAGCTGTCCCAGCTGCGCAAGCACATCCTGTCGCGCGAGAGCAGCTACATCCCCCGCGCGCGCACGGCCTACCTGGCGTCGCTGTCGCTCAACCACGCCGCGGAGGAGGCCGCCCACTTCGTGCGCCACTGCGCCGTGGGCGACGCCATGGACGCCCCGCGCGGCGCGTCCGAGGCCTTCTACGCCCGCTGCCTGGAAGAGGCCCTGGGCTTCTTCGGCTCCAAGCTGATCAACCCGCGCCGCACCTGCCCCAACGTGACGGAGTGGGCGAAGCGCTTCGGCGAGGCCCGGGGCCTGGAGCGGCAGATCGCCGCCTTCGTGCTCGCCCACAAGGCCACGGAGTCCGAGGCCCCTGACGAGGCCGTGAAGCTCCTCCCCCTGCGCCGCGACCGCCTGTTTCACGGCGTCAGCCACGCGCTGGGCTACCTCCTGGGGGACAGCCTCTACCGCGCCTTCGACGCCGGCCAGGTGGACACCGCCGACATCCGCGCCCTCTTCCGCGACCCGTTCGAGGAGCCGAGGGGCGCGTACCTGGCCTGGGCCGCGCGCCTGCGCGGTCTGTAGGGCCGTGGCGGCGACGACCCAGCTGAATCCCGCACGCACTTGAAGCTACATTCCGGCGGATGACCCCATCTCCTCGTCCGCTCCCGGGCGTTGTGTCCGCCGTCCTCCTGTCCCTCGCGGTGGGCCTCGTGCTGCCAGGCTGCTTCCCCGCGCAGGGCGCCTGTGTCCATGGCTCGTCCATCTACTTCTGCAATGAGGACACCGAGGACGAGTGCCGCGACTTCTGGTGCGATGGCTGGGACTACTGCGGCTACTTCGACGGGGACTCGTGCGAGGAGGCCGGCTTCTCGGAAGGCACGACCTACCTCTCCTCCTACTCGGAGCCGAGGACGCCGGACTGGAGCTTTGGAACGCCGTCCGGCGG
>NZ_RAWL01000710.1:0-2343 GCF_003668885.1 Corallococcus sp. AB049A
GCCAGCTCCCCGGCCGCGCGTCCACCCCCGCCCCCGTCCGCCGCGACGCGGACGATGAAGCCGCGCTCACCTACGCGCGCGGCGTGCTGGAGGCGGAGGCCCGAGCGATTCTCGGCGTCACGGACCGGCTGGGGGACGCGTTCCTGCGCGCGCTGAAGCTCGTGCGCGACTGCCCGGGCCAGGTGGTGGTGACGGGCATGGGGAAGGCGGGCCACATCGGCCAGAAGCTGTCCTCCACGCTGGCGTCCACCGGCATCCGCTCCGTGTTCCTCCACCCCGCGGAGGCCGTGCACGGCGACCTGGGCCGCGTGGGCCCAGGCGACGTCATCCTCGCGCTGTCCAACAGCGGCAGCACGGAGGAGCTGCTCCGCCTGTTGCCCCTCTTCAAGCGCATGGGCACGCCGGTGGTGGCGCTCACCGGGGACGCGGACAGCCCGCTCGCGAAGGGCGCGGAGGTGGTGCTGGACATCGGCCGCATCGAAGAGGCCTGCCCCATGGGCCTGGTCCCCACCGCGTCCACCGCCGCGCTGCACGCCGTGGGCGACGCGCTGGCCATGACGCTCCTGCGAAGCCGCCCCTTCGGGCGGGACGACTACGCGCTGTTGCACCCGGGCGGGAAGCTGGGGCGCTCCGTGCTGCGCGTCTTCGAGTTGATGCGCACGGGGCCCGCGAACCCGCTGGTGCTGGACACCGCGAGGCTGTCCCTGGCGGTGGTGGTGATGACCAACACGCCGGGCCGGCCGGGCGCCGCGTGCGTGGTGGACCGCGACGGAAAGCTGGAGGGCATCTTCACGGACGGGGACCTGCGCCGCCTGGTGGAGAGGGGCCACACCGACTTCGAGGTGCCGGTGCGCGAGGTGATGGGCAAGCGCCCGCGCTGCATCACCCCGGACACGCTGGTGCTCACCGCCGCCGCGCAGATGCGCGAGCTGAAGGTGGACCAGCTGCCCGTGGTGGACGTCGAGGGCCGGGCGGTGGGCCTGCTCGACGTCCAGGACCTGCTGGCGGCGAAGTTCGTGTAGCGGCTCCGTGCGCTACTGGGACAGCTTCGCCTGGAGCGCGGCCTTGTTCGGGTAGTTGGGCACGTCCTGGGCCAGCTTCTCCCAGAGGGCCTTGGCGCCCTTGGCATCGCCCTTGGCGAGCAGCGTGTCGCCCAGCTTCTCCACCGCGCCCGCGTCCGACTGGAGCGCCACGCTCCACACGCGCGCGCCCATGGGGCGGCCCAGGCCGACCAGCGCCCAGGCCATGCCCGCCTTGGCGCGGCCGTTCTCCGGCTGGAAGGGCACCACGCGGGTGTAGTTGGCCAGGGCCTCCTGGAAGCGTCCGCGCGCCAGGTGCTCCTCGCCCTCTTCCACCAGCCTGGTGAGGCCCGCCTCCAGCTCCGGCGTGCGCTCGGTGTTCTTCACCGCGTCCACCATCTCCGGCGTCAGCGGGCGCGGCGCGTCCGGCGGCATCGCGGCGGCCTGCGCGGGGGACTGGGACAGGCGCACCTTGCGGTCCTCGGCGCGCGACGCGAGCCACTTCTTGCGGCCGCCCGCCTTCACCGTCTCCTCGATGCGCACGCTCAGCTCGCGGGCCATCGCCGCGCGCTGGGAACCCGGGTGCGACGTCACCAGCGCGTCGAAGCCCTCGCGCGCCGTCTTCAGGGCCTGGAGGTCCTCGCCCTTCATCTCGAAGAGCAGCGACGAGTGGGCATAGAGCGCCTCCTCGTGACGGGGCTCCACCTCCAGCACTCGCGCGTACGCCTTCAGCGCGCTGACGCTGTCACCGCCCAGGTACAGCGCGTTGCCGCGCAGCACGTCCACGTCCAGCGCGGGGACCATCGCCGCGAGCGCGCACGCGGCGGCGCCCGCGGTGTCCCCGGACTTCGCGCGGGCCTGCGCCACGGCCTCCATCGCGTCCAGCGGCTGGCCCGGCGTGAAGCCGCAGTTCGCGGCCTCCGCGGTGGGCACGGCGGCCTTGCCCAGCTTCTTCCGGGACGCGAGGAACAGCGAGCGCACGCCGTCCGCCTTGGCCTGCGCCTGGCCCAGGAAGGACAGCGCGTCCGCGTTGCGGCCGTTCATGTAATAGAGCCGGCCCAGCGACGAGGCGATCTCGAAGGTCTTCTCCCGCTCGCGCAGTCCTTCCGACGAGTCGAGCTGCTTCATCAGCTCCTCGGCGGAGGGCGGCAGCTTGTTGGTGTCCACCGTGGGGTGGCCCGACGGCAGCGGCGTGCCCGGCGCCACGGGGGAGCCCGCGGGCATCGTCGGGTGGCCGGGGGGCAGCGCGCCGGTGGAGGCATTGGAGCCCGTTCCGGTAGGCGACGCCTGGGTGCCGGGCGGAATCGTGGGGTGGCCGGGAGGC
>NZ_RAWL01000711.1:0-2341 GCF_003668885.1 Corallococcus sp. AB049A
GTGCCTAAGCATTCGGCGTGCCGAGGCTCCCTCGGCAAATATTCCCCTGCGATATCAGGCACTTGAGGTCCAGAACCCCACGGATGGGCCTGGTCTGTGGGCTCGGAGCCGGAAAAAACTCCTGACCCTTCTGGGCCCCGGCCTAACGTGTGACAGCCTTGTTGACGGGATGATGGAGGAACCCGTGCGCCTTCCGGTCGCCGCCGCACTGCTCAGCCTGGTCGCCTGCTCCGAGGCGACTGAAGGCACCACCCCGAAGCTCGAGGGCCTCATCAATCCGCTGCAGCGGCTCATCACCCCCGCGCGCGTGTGCAACGCCGGTGGCGGTACCGCGGGATGGCGCCTGGAGCTCATCGGCAGCCGCTTCACCCCGGTGCCTCGCGACGCGCTCACCGACACGCCTTCCGTGGAGCTGCCCCAGGTCTCGCTGAGCGGCCCCGCCGACTACACCGTCCCCGCCGACCACGTCTTCTTCGCGCGCACCGAACTCATGCGGATGGACCTGCCCACCCGCGACACCACGCCGTCGAGCTCGCTCCCGCCCGGCACCTATCGCGTGTCCGTGACCAACCCGCTCGGCGGAACCTCCGAGCTCGAGGACGCCCTGCGCGTCGTGCCACCGCCGGCCATCACGAACCTCTCCACGCCCGGGGGCTTCAACTACGGCGGCGGCAGTCCTCTCGTCATCGAAGGCAGTGGCTTCCGCTCGGACGCGCTGCCGCTCATCGTCCTCCAGCGCGACGGAGAAGAGGACCAGCCCCTCTTCACCCTCACCGTCGTCTCCGACACGCGCATCGAAACCGAAGTCCCCCCCGCGACGCCGGAAGGCACCTACGCGCTCACCCTCACCAACCCCGAGGGCTGCTCCGTCACCCGGCCCCAGGCGCTCACCGTCACCTATCCGCGGCTGGGCACCCTCTCCGCGTCGCCCGCGAGCGGCCCCGCCCACAGCGACACGGTCATCACCCTCACCAACACCGCGTCCAGCGGCCCGGCGGCCTTCACGTCCGGGCCCCAGCTCCAAGACGTGTACCTCGTCGCGCCCGTGAAGACGGATCCGGGCCAGACGGTGAACATCCCGCTGTACGACGTGGAGCTCGCCTCCCCGACGCAGCTGCGCGCCACCGTGCCCACGTGCTCCGGCTTCGACTCGCGGCCCGTCACGGATCCGGCGTGTCCCGGCGGCGTCGTGCCCGGCACCTACGGGCTCATCGTCACGGACCCCAGCGGCGCCTTCGGAACCCTTCCCTCCGGCTTCACCGTGTCCCCATGAACGCCCTCGCCCTGCTCGCGGCCGCGGCGCTGGCCGCCGCCCCTTCCGCCTCCAAGAAGGACAACGGAGGCCCCATCTTCATCGCGCCCAAGGTGGGCTTCATCAAGCCCGTCACGTCGCTGGGCGGCGACCTGTTCCTGGGCGGCGAGGTGGGCTACCTCACGCCCCTGCTCCAGCGGCGCCTCGCGCTGGTGCTGGAGGTGAACTACCACCGGCCCTCCACGTCGGGGACGCTGCGCGGCCCCCAGCTGGACAACCTGGGCCAGCCCATTGAAGCCCCGTACACGCTCGCCGAGCGCGAGGTGGCCATCCAGCTGTCCGCCGTGTTCCGCTTCCCTCGCGCGCTGGGGCCGCTCACGCCCTACGTGGGCGCGGGCCCCGGCCTGTACCTGCACCGCGCGACGGTGGAGTCCTTCGACAGCACCACGTCGGAGAGCGGCGGCGGGCTGGGCTTCCAGGCGCTGGCGGGCGCGGAGCTGCCGATGGGACCGGGCGGGCTCTTCCTGGAAGCGAAGTACCACTTCGCTCCGGTGGACTTCCTCACCACGGGCGACGTGAACGCGGGCGCGGTGCTCGCGGCCCTGGGCTACCGGCTGCGCCTGTAGCTCAGGCCCGTCCCACGGGCGGGCGCAGCATCCGCAGCAGGTGCTGGGCCAACAGGTCGCGCGTGGCCTGGAGCACCGACCCCATCAGGTGGTGCAGCGCCTCCGCGGTGTCGCCGTGGGCTTCGCGCACGCGCTCCGAGCGGCCGTCGAAGATGCGCAGCCGGCCGGGCACCAGCGAGATGACCGGCAGCGACGGGTGCCGCTTGCGCAACAGTCCCAGGAACAGCGGGTGGTCCTCGTCCGGGCGGCGCAGGTCCACCACCACCAGCGCGGGCTTGTTCTCCTTGATGGAGGCGAAGGCGTCATCGGGCTCGCCCGTGGCGGACACCTCCACGTCCGGCTCCGCGTCCAGGAAGCGGCTGAGCAGCGCACGGGACGCCGGATGCGGGCTGACGACGAGGACCCGCATCAGCGCGCCAACGCCAGGCAGGAGGCGTGACGGACACGGCGGACGGGGGCGGGG
>NZ_RAWL01000712.1:0-2328 GCF_003668885.1 Corallococcus sp. AB049A
ATGCCCACGAGCGCCCCCACGCGCCGTGCCCACCTGCCTGCCTGACGCGCTCGCGGCCCCATGGCACGCACGGTACCGGCGCCCCATCCGCTGTCTGTCCGTCCCAGAGGCCGCCCTCCGGTGTCGGACAGTTCGCGCGCCCGCTTCTGGAAACCCTGTCCTCGCCCGGACGGAGGCGCATCCTCGTAAACCCTGGCATCCGGTCAGAAACGGGGTCCCGGGCCTTTCCCGCCGGTGGCTGCACCGGTGTAGAGTCGGACCCCTTCCATGGCTGGGACGACGCTGACGCTCACTCCGGACGGGTTCCGCGGCCGGGTGTTGGGCAAGTACGAGGTGCTCTGCCGCCTGTCGACAGGCGGGATGGCGGAGATTTTCCTCGCGGCCCAGAGGGGCCTGGCCGGCTTCCGCAAGATCGTGGTGCTGAAGCAGATCCTCCCCGACATCCGCGGCGAGGAGGAGTTCGTCCGGATGTTCCTGGACGAGGCCAAGGTCACGGCCGCGTTCAACCACCCGCACATCGCCCACGTGTACGACCTGGACGTGGCGGACGGTGAGCTGTTCCTCGCCATGGAGTTCGTCCCGGGCGCCACGCTGGTGGAGGTGGCCCGCGCGTGCCGCTCCGCCCACGAGCCCATCCCCATGGGCCTGAGCCTGATGGCCGTGCGCGACACGGCCGTGGCGCTCAACTACGCGCACAGCTTCACCGACCCGCTGGGCCGGCCCTCGCCTGTCGTCCACCGCGACATCGCCGAGAAGAACATCATGGTGACGTACGAGGGCGTCACCAAGCTGCTCGACTTCGGCATCGCCAAGAGCCTGGCGCGCGCGGGCCGCACGCAGGTGGGCATGGTGAAGGGCACCAGCGGCTACATGTCCCCGGAACAGATCATGGGTGACCCGCTGGACGCCCGCAGCGACCTGTTCAGCCTGGGCGTGGTGCTGCACGAATGCCTCACCGGCATGCGTCTGTTCTACGCGAAGAGCGCCGAGGCCATGATGAACGCCGTGTTGAGCGGCGACGTGACTCCGCCCTCGCGCGTGAACAAGGAGGTGCCGCCGGAGCTGGACGCCATCGTCCTCAAGGCGCTCGCCAGGCGGCGCGAGGACCGCTACGGCACCACGCTGGAGTTCGCGCGCGCCATCGAGCGCGCCGTGGGTCCTCGCATCTGGCACCCGGAGCAGAGCAGCGAATTGATGCTGCGGCTGTTCGCCGAGCGCCGCGACCAGACCCGCCTGCTGCTCATTGGCGCGCAGTCGAACGGGGATGGCACCTCCAGCGAGACGCAGGTCGCGCAGGTGATTGCTCGCGGTGGGGACATGCCGGATCCGGTCACGGCTCCGCTCACGCCGCCGCCTCCTCGTGCTCCCGCGGCTCCCGCCAAGGCACCTGCTCCGGCGAAGGCGTCACCGGCTCCCACTTCGGGAGCGGGTGGACGCCGCAACACGACGGAGGAGCTGGCGGTCCGCAAGCCCCCGGCGCCGCCGTCGTCCCGCCGGGTGTCGCCTCCCACGGAGACGCTCCGGCCGCCTCCGCCCACGAACGGGATGGCCGCGCAGCCGGATGACTCCGAACCGGGCGTGCGCACCCAGCCGGCCCTGCCGCCGGTGATGCTGGATTCGTCACTGCGCATCACGGCGTCCCAGGTCACCACGTCTCCCGGCTACGTCGAGGGAGAGACCATCCTCACGCCGCTGTCGCGCGTGGGTGCGCAGCCTCCCGAGGAATCGAAGGCGCGGCCTCCGGCCTTCGTGCCTCCGCCCGATGAGCCCCGCGCCCGGGGTGGACGTGAGCCCGAGGAAGGCCGTGCCCGGTCCGCCCGGGAGGGCTCCGAGGATCCGCGTCCGCGCGCTGGACGTGAGGCCTCGGAGGAATCGCGTCCCCGTCCTCCGCGCGAGGCCGTCAACGTGCCTCCCGAGGAGGCTCGGCCCAAACCGCCGCGTGAGGCTTTCAGCGCATCCGAGGATTCCCGTCCCCGTCCTCCTCGCGAGGCCGCGCATGGGTCCGAGGAGGCTCGTGCGCGTTCCGCCCGGGACGCCGCGCATGGGGCTGCAGATGACGCCCGTGCACGGTCGGGCCGCGATGCCTCGAACAACGGCTCGGAAGACTCGCGTCCCCGGCCTCCTCGCGACGCTTCGAACACCGGTTCGGAAGATTCGCGTCCCCGTCCTTCACGGTCCTCCACGCAGGACAGCCTCCGCGTCACGCAGCCGCATCAGGCCCCACAGGCCCTGATGAGCGACCACGAGACGGCCATCTCCCGCGTGCCGTCGCTGCCTCCCGAAGAGGCCCCGGAGAAGACGCCCGCGGTGCGCCGCTCGCCTTCGTCG
>NZ_RAWL01000713.1:0-2326 GCF_003668885.1 Corallococcus sp. AB049A
GCTGGACTCGGTATGGGAGGAGACGGCCGAAGCCCTGGAGGGGATGGTGGACCCCGAGGCGACGGTGTCGCTGCTGGTGATGACAGGGGCGGTGTACTTCAGCCTGTGGCTGGTGCCGGAGCCGCTGCTGTCGAAGGGAGTGGCGGCAACGCCGACGGTGGCGCTGATTGCGTACCTGGGCTGGGACACGGTGTGGAGTCTCATCCAGGGCTGGAGGGTGCTGGCGGCGGAGGTGAGGGACGCAGACACGTTCGACGGCATCCGAAGCGCGGGAGAGAAGTACGGCGAGGTGATGGGGAAGCAGGCGGCAAGGGCCTTCGTGATGCTGGCGATGGCCGCGCTGGGGAGCACGGCGCAGACGCTGGCGTCGAGGGTCGCGACACTGCCCGGTTCAGCACAGGCCGCGCTGGTGGGAGCGGAGCAGGGAGGCTTCCGGCTGGTGGCCGCGGCGGAGGTCTCAGCGGTCGCGGTGTCCGCGAGCGGAGAGGTGACCATCGCGCTGGCGCCCAACGCAGTGGCGATGGGCACGAAGGGACCGAACGTCCCGGCACCGGTCGACGTCCACGAGCACCACATCGCCACGAACAAGTGGTGGGAAGCAACGCATCATGGAGGACCTTGGTCACCCCAGTTCCAGAGGCTCTTCGATCGAGCAGGGATGTCCCTGGATGATCCCGCGAACAAAGTCCGTGTCCCAGGCCACAAGGGACCTCATCCCGAGGCGTACCATCAAAGAGTGCTCTCCCGACTGAACGAAGCAATGGAAGATTGTGGCAGCATCCATCAGTGCCGCGAAGCGCTCACCAACGAGCTTCGTCGGCTCGCCAGCGACATCTTGAACACGAGCATGACGCTCAATAAGTGGGTCACGAAGTCATAGCTGAGCGGGAGTCTCTCGTGGCAATGCGGTATTTCGAGCTGATCGATGATCTGCATGTTCCCGGTCGGTGGTCGCTGGGCGATCCCATTGATGCGTCCGGCCGGGAGGTCGCCAATCCATGGATGTTCAGGAAGGGTGAAGCCGTCGGCTTGGAATCGCCCTTGAAGATTCCGGTCGACCATGCCGGTCTGGCATTGGGATTCACGCTGGCAGGCATCGGTCTGGCGCCCGTCGTTCTTGCGGATGTGGCAGCCATCCTGAGCAGGCTCGCTCCAGATGATCTTCAGCTGTTCCCAGTAACGATTGCGTCGGAGCCTGGCCCGTACTTCCTCGTCAACGTGCTCCGTCTCGTCAGGTGCATCGACGACGAGGCTTCCGAAGAGGTGCTGTATTGGAAGCCTGAAGATGGGCGTCCAGAGAAGGTAGGGAAATACAGGGACGTCGCGGGCATGCGCATCGATCCGACGAAAGTGGGCGATGCCAAGGTCTTCCGCGCCTGGGGGTGGACTGTCGCTCTCATCGTCTCCGAAGACATCAAGGATGCGCTGGAGCACGCGAATGTCACAGGAGTGAAGTTCCGGGAGGTCACGGGCCCGGGTGCCATCAGCCCTGAGGAACGCGAGCACCGCCGCAAACTTCAAGCGCTCTACGAACGGACCGAAACGGCCCGTGAAGCCTTCTGGCGCACGCTGGGCACACTGGATGAAAACGCCATCCTCCCCATCGTCGTCGGAGGAGGCTGGCCCGCGAGGCGCCAGGTCTGGCGCGTCATCCACCGCCCCGAAGGACGTGCCCTCTTCGTGACGGACGGCCTCTCCGACTTCTTCGTGGACACCGTGGAGCCCTCCGTGGGCTTCGGCCTGGAGCTCGCGCTGGAAACCGATGAGCCGCAGGCCAAATGGCCCGTGACGCTGCTGGAGCGCATCGCCAACGAACTCGTGGGCCACGAACACCTGCGTGAACCCGCGAGGACCGGCATCCTCACCATGGAAGTGGACGGCGCGCACCTGCCCGAACCGCTCCTGACGAAAGAGGGCCGCGTGGGCGTGCTCCTGGGCATGGACACCCCCACGCTCCCCACCCACTTCACCATGCCAGACGGACAGGTCCGGCTCGTCACGGTGAAGACCCTCATGCCCCGCGAGCTCACGTACCTGCTGGAGCACGGCCGGGAGGAGTTGATCCACCGCTTCAACCAGTCCCGCCCCGGTCACCTGTCCAAGGCCTGGCGCCAGCCCGTGGTGTGACTACCGCATCCCCATCACCAGCCACGCCGCCAGCGCCCCATACAGCGGCACGTTGAACGCCAGCGTCAGCCGGTTGATGCGCCGGAACCGCTCCTGCTCCGCGTCCGCGAACCACACGCCGTCCTCGCCGGTGGTGCGTCCCTCCACGGCCTCTGTCTCTTATACACCTCTGACGCTGCCGACGACTTAATAGGTTTAG
>NZ_RAWL01000714.1:0-2319 GCF_003668885.1 Corallococcus sp. AB049A
AGGCGGTGGTGGCGGTGGCGCCGCAGGCTCCATCTACGTGCGCAGCGTGCAGTCCTGCTCCCTGAGCACCGCGGTCATCAGTCCCGCAGTCACGGGCGGCTGTACGCCCCTCTAAGGGCATACGTCGCATGGCTTCAAGCCTTTCAGAGCCAATGTTCTGGCAATGAGAGGTTGACGGGTACAGTGCGGCACCATGCGTCTGACTTGTCTATTGACCTGCGTGGTGCTGCTCACCGGCTGCCGGATGAAGGACCCCGCCGAGGGGGTGCTTCGCGTCACGGTGGAGTTCCCCTCCTACCGGCCCCAGTGCCTGCGCGTGGAGGTCAGCAGCGGAAGCAGTCAGGTGGGAACCGACCTTCCCTCCAGCCAGTTCAAGGCCCCTGACGCGAAGAAGGTCCAGGTCGCCATGGTCCGCAAGCCGGCATGGGGCGACCGGCTGAACGTGAAGGTGACCTCGTTCGCGGCCGTCAGCGGCAATCAATGCTCCGGTTCGGTCGTGGAGACTCACGAGGACCGCGCGTTGGATGCACCTCCTGGAAAGTCCATCGACCGGACCTTCACGCTCCAGGCGGTGTTCCACGATGACGATGGAGATGGCTTCGTCGCGAGCGGCCCAGGAGTGGAGTCGCCCGACTGTGATGACTCCCGAGCCGACGTCTACCCGGGAGCACCGGAGCAGTGCGACACGGCCGTCGACTTCGACTGTGACGGCAAGAAGGGGTGCGCGGATTCGAAGTGCGCGGACAGGACGTGCACGGACGCCAACGACCTGTGCAACAAGAACAAGAAATGCGTCGGCATCGGCGACGCGGCGTTGTGCGGCGGTGGCGAGCCGAAGTGCACTCAGCCGACGGGCCAGTGCCAGGCGCCCGTGACATGCGAGGCCTCTACGGGTGCATGCATTGAGGGGCCCGTGGTCGTGGGCGCATCCTGTGACCCCGGGAATCCGTGCATCACCAATGGCCGGTGCACGGCCGACAAGCAGTGCGTCGGCGACGTGAAGACGTGCACCCTGCCCCCGAATCCCCAGTGCCAAGCTGCCACGGGAGCCTGCAACCCGACCAACGGCATCTGTGACTACGCCCCTAAATCTGCCACGACGTCCTGCGAGGACGGCAACGTCTGCCATGACCCGGGGTTCTGTGATGGCAATGGAACGTGTATCGGCAAGGACACGCCCTGCCCGCTCCGGGAGTGCAACACGGTTGCAGGCTGCACGCGAAACAATTCCTGCATGTACGCGGGAGACCCGACGCAGATCAATCTGCCCTGCAGCGAGGACGCTTCGGGCTTGCCGCGCGTGTGCCGCGCGGATGGCCAGTGCGTCGCGTTCCCCTACACGCCCGCCAACTTCAATCCGAACTCCATTCCCGGCGGCGAGATTCGTGAGCTGAGGACCACCGGAGCGGTGGTGTTCGATACGGATGCGAAGACCTGGACCCCCAGCGGCGCCGGCCCGGCTACGGGGGACATCGTCATCAAGACCCTGTCCCAGGCAGGCGGTCCGGACATCCTGCTCATCCCGGTGCGCACCCTGGCCCTGGGCGGAGGGCTGCGCATCGTGGGCAGCCGCCCCCTCATCCTCGCCGTGTACGGGGACGCGACGGTGAACCACGACATCCTGGCCAGCGGGCGCATCGTGAATGGCGCACCGGTTCCCGGGACTGGCGGCAATCAGGGGTGCGCCGCGTCGCAGGGCAGGGCCGGAACGTATGGCGGAGGCCAGGGTGGCGGCGGAGGTGGTGCGGGCGGAGCGACGCCTGGAGGCAATGGCGGCAGGGGCTACAACACCACCGCCACGCGAGGTGACGCAGGCAGCCAGCAGGCATCGGCCTTCACGCCGCTCATCGGTGGGTGCCCGGGAGGCAATGGCGGGGGCACAAGCAACGCGGCTGGCGGGCTCGGAGGAGCTGGCGGCGGCGCCCTCCAAATCTCTGTGGCCAGGACGCTCACCCTCGGGAAGGGCCTCTCTGTGAGTGGCGGCGGTGGCTTGGGCGGCAAGGCGAACCCCTCAGGCCCAGCAGCAGCGGGAGGCGGAGGCGGCGGGAGTGGCGGCCGAGTGGTGCTGGAAGCCTTCCAGGTGACCCTGACGTCCGCGGCTCGGATCACCGCCAATGGCGGCGGGGGTGGCCAGGGGGGTGGTGCAGGTAACGGCACTGCGAACAACGGAGCGGATGGTTCAAGCGGCAGTGAGATCAGTGGAGACGGCGCCAGTGGCGGCGCTGGAAGCAGCGTTGTTGGTGGTGATGGCGGCGCTGGCGGCGCCTCGAGCAGTCCCTACGCGGGCAATTTTGGAGCAACGCTCTTGGGGGCAAGCGG
>NZ_RAWL01000715.1:0-2318 GCF_003668885.1 Corallococcus sp. AB049A
CCAGAGGACCCACAGGGCCCACGCCGCGACACTGGCCGCCGCGAGCAGTGCCAGCGCCACGGCGCCCACGCGCAGCAGCCACGCGGTGGGCAGCTTCTCCAGCTCCGGAGGCGGTGGACGGGCTTCGCTCATGGCGGGCGCACCTGGAGCGAGTGGACGAGATACGGATCCGCCACGGGCACGGGGTAGGTGCCACGCGAGCGCCAGAGCGCCGCCGCCACGGACAGGCCGCCCACGCCCACCCACGCGGTGAGCGCCGTCCAGGGGATGACGACGTGCTCCGGGAAGAGCGAGGGGAACAGCAGCCACGCCACGTCCACTGCGTGCATCGCGAGCATCCACAGCGACACGGCCCCCAGCACCCGGGGCCGCGCCTTGAGCTCGCGCGACAGGAGCAGCGCGAAGGGAATGACGAAGTGGCCCAGCACGAGAAGCAGGGAGACGGTGCCCCAGCCGTCCTCGATGCGGACGCGATACCAGCTCACCTCTTCAGGCAGGGCGGCGACCCACATGAGCATGAACTGCGAATAGGCGATGTAGGCCCAGAAGCAGATGAAGGCGAACAGCAGCGTGCCCAGCCGGTGGTAGTGGCCGGGGGACATCAGGCTGCCGAAGTGCTGCGTGCCGCGAGTGGCCGCGCCCGCGACAATCAACAAGGCCAGCGCGCCCACGAACGCGCCGGAGAAGACGTGGACGGCGTAGACGGTGGACTGCCACGTCGCCTCCAGCGACATCATCCAGTCCAGCGTCATGAAGGAGAACGTGAGGCCCAGCGCGGGCAGCGAGCCTCCGCCCAGCCGCCGCTGCCACAGCGTCCAGCGCAGGTCGCCGGTCGCGTCCTGGCGCACGGACCAGCGGTGCAGCAGGTGGCCCACGAGTCCCCAGGTGACGAAGTACAGCGCCGCGCGCACCAGGAAGAAGGGCACGTTGTTGTAGAGCCGCCGGTGTTCGAGCACCTGCAGCGTGTGCTCACCCAGGTCCGCGGACGGCGCGGCCCACGGATACAGGTGCCGCATGCCCAGCGCGACCGGCACGAACAGCACGAGGAACAGCGGCGCGGTGGCGGCAGAGACCTCCAGCGCGCGACGCAGCACCACGGGCCAGCGCGCCTTCGACGCATGGAAGGAGGCGAGCAACAGCAGCGCGCCCAGGCACAGGCTCAGCCAGTAGGCGAAGCCGAAGAGGTAGCCGGCCAGGGCCTGACGCACGTCGATGAAGGCACCGAGCACGGTGGCCGCGAGGCCCACGACACCCAGCGCCGCACTGATGATCAGCGCGCGCTGTCCGCCCTCGAAGCGTGGGAGCACGGGAGGCGTCATCGCGCGCGGACCTCCATCTGGCCGGACCGCGCCAGGCCCCGAGCGCATACAGCAGGCCGGAGCGTCAGGCTCTCAAGGGAGACGGGCCCGCAACAGAGGCTCCCCGTCGGCGGCGCACCGCGAAAACCTGTCCGACTGTCGGACAGGTTCGCCCCCTCGTGGTGGGCAGGGCCCGCGCCTACGGAGGAGCAAGTGGCCTCCCCACCAGGACTCCCCATCGGCCGTATGCCGAAAGAACGTGTCGGCCTGTCGGACAGAGCCGCCGGGCCCGCGGACAGGCGGGCTGTCCTCATGGCTGAGAAAGTGGGAACCCGGCCGGGACGCCCCTGCGGCGGGGCACCGCGAAAACCTGTCCGACTGTCCGACAGGTTCTGAGCCCTGCGCGGGACGGGGGCGACCGCGCCGCTCGGGCCGCAAGAACTTGTCCGACTGTCCGACAGGTTTGGAGCGTCGCGCAGGACGGGGGCGACCGCGCCGCCTGGTCCGCTAGAACGTGTCCGACTGTCCGACAGGTTCGCGGCCTCGGGCCGGACGGAGGCTGTCTCCCAGCTCGGGCCGCGAGAGCCTGTCCGACTGTCGGACAGGTTTTGCCGCTCCCGGTCCCGGGGGCGGATGTTCCACCTGGGCCGCGTGAACGGGTCCGACTCTCGTACAGTCGGTTCGAGGCGGTGGGGCTTGGAGGGCGTCATGGGGCTCCGACCTCCTGGCGCAGCCTTGCCTGTACTTCGGCCGGTGCGGCGGTGAGGGGTGCTCGCTGGCTGCGGCTCAACGCTCGCAGGTACGCAACCACGGCCCAGCGTTCCTGGGGCGTGAGCTGTGGGCCGTATGCGGGCATCACGCCGAAGCCGTTGGAGATGACCGCGAAGTAGAAGCCCGGTGGATGCGGCAGGTCCCCCGTCGTGGAGGGCTCATCGAGCCGCCCCTCCATCGCGAGACCCCTGGGCCCCACGAGCGCCCTCTGCCGGGCCCTCGCCGCGTTCGCGTCCTGCTCAGCTTCAG
>NZ_RAWL01000716.1:0-2304 GCF_003668885.1 Corallococcus sp. AB049A
CTGCAGCACCTGAAGCCGGGTGCCGCCGCGCCGCATGGCACCTCCGCGCTGGTGCTGGTGCCCACGCGCGAATTGGCCATGCAGGTGTCCGAGGCCATCCACCGCTACGGCCAGAAGCTGGGCGTGAGCGTGCTTCCGCTCTACGGCGGCCAGGAGATTGGCCGGCAGCTGCGCGTGCTCAAGCGCGGCGTGGACGTCATCGTCGCCACGCCGGGCCGCGCGCTGGACCACCTGCGCCGCAAGACGCTGAAGCTGGACCAGGTGCGCACGGTGGTGTTGGACGAAGCGGACGAGATGCTCGACATGGGCTTCGCGGACGACCTGGAGGCCATCCTCTCCGAGACGCCCGAGCAGCGGCAGACCGCGCTGTTCTCCGCCACGCTGCCCCCGCGCATCGCCAGCATCGCGGAGCGCCACCTGCACGAGCCCGTGCGCGTGCGCATCGAGAAGGAGAAGCTGGAGGCCGGCGAGATGCCGCGCGTCCGGCAGACGGCCTACATCGTGCCGCGCGCGTTCAAGATCGCCACGCTGGGGCGCGTGCTGGACCTGGAGTCCCCCACCGCGGCCATCGTGTTCTGCCGCACGCGCACGGAGGTGGATGAGCTCACCACGTCCCTCAACGGCCGGGGCTGGCGCGCGCACGCGCTGCACGGCGGCATGAGCCAGGAGCAGCGCGACCGCGTCATCAAGCAGTTCAAGTCCCAGGCGGCGGACCTGCTCATCGCCACGGACGTCGCGGCGCGCGGCCTGGACATCCCCCGGCTGACGCACGTGGTGAACTTCGACGTGCCCAACGCGCCGGAGGCCTACGTGCACCGCATCGGCCGCACGGGCCGCGCCGGCCGCGAGGGCGTGGCCATCACCCTGCTGGAGCCTCGCGAGCACCGGCTCTTGCGCAACATCGAGCGGCTGACCGGCCAGCGCATCGAGGTCACCGCGGTCCCCACCGTGTCGGACCTGCGCGCGCGCCGGCTGGAGATGATCCGCTCGTCGCTGCGCGAGACGCTGGTGGGCGGAGAGCTGGATGGGTTCCGCGGCATCGCGGAGGACCTGTCCAGCGAGTTCAGCGTCATGGACGTGGCCGCCGCCGCCATCAAGCTCCTCCAGGAGAAGGAGGACGAGGGCAGGGAATCCAACGAGCAGGAGATTCCCCAGGTGTCGGCCCCGGCGGAGCGGAAGTTCGAGCGCTCCGGGCCTCCGGGCCGCTTCGGCGACCGCGCCGAGCGTCCGTCCCGAGGCCCCCGCACCAGCGACCGGCCCGAGCGTGGCGAGCGCCCCGAGCGGGGTGAGCGCCCCGAGCGCGGAGACCGGCCCGAGCGGGCAGGCCCCGCGCGTCCCCAGCGCGCGCCGGAATGGAACGTCACGCGCCTGTTCATCGGCGCGGGCCGCACCGCGGGCATGCGGCCGGCGGACCTCGTGGGCGCCATCGCGGGCGAGGCGGGGCTCGAGTCCTCGCGCATCGGCGCGATCCACATCGCGGACATGTACTCCATCGTGGAGGTGCCGGAGCCGGATGCGGCGCGCATCATCTCCGCGCTGAAGGGCTCCACGCTGCGCGGACGCAAGGTCACCGTGCGCCGCGACACCCGCGACTGACGGAAGTCCTTCGCGTCACCGGCCCTGTCCGTCACGGGCGGGCCGGTGACGTGGGCTTCAGAACGCGTCCGGATCCATGTCCGGCGCGCGTCCCAGCAGGAGCGGCGACACCAGCCGGCTCTCCGGGTGCATGCGCAGCAGCGTGTGGATGACGCCGCCCAGCCCCGCCATCAACCCGGGTGAGAACGCATCGCGAGCCAGCCCCGCCACCGGGCCGCGCGCCTCCAGGCTGGAGATGAGCTCCGCGTCCAGCGCCTCGCGCTCGGGTGACAGCGGCTCCGACGACAGCCGCCGCGCCGTCTCCAGCAGCTCCCACAACCCCAGGTCGCCGTGGCACAGGGTGTGGGTCCAGCCGAAGCCCTCGCGCACGGCCGCGCTCCGGGCCCGCTGGAACAGGTCCCGGTAGCGCGCCGTCCCGGTGCGGGCAAAGAGGTCCGCCGCCGCCAGGCCGATGCCGGTGCTCCCGTGGCACCACGACGTCAGCTGATCCGTGGCGTCCGGGCGGCGGAGGTCCATCCAGTTGCCCACGTCCGGCCGGTAGAGCCCGTCCACGAAGTCGAAGGCGCGCTCGGACAGGCTGCGCCACCGCCGCCGGTCCGCCGCCGTCCCCGCCGCGCTCAGCCCCAGCCGCGCCAGCGCCCAGGCGATGCCCGCCGTGCCGTGCGCGAAGCCGCCGATGGGCTCCGGGAACATCGACGTGGACCAGCG
>NZ_RAWL01000717.1:0-2289 GCF_003668885.1 Corallococcus sp. AB049A
CCCTGGATTACGCCGACGCCGCCGACTGGCAGCGGGAGGCCCTGAGCGGCGCCGCGCTGGAGTCGCGGCTGGACTACTGGCGGACGCAGCTCTCCGGCGCTCCCCAGCTGTTGGAGCTGGCCACGGACCGGCCGCGTCCCGCCCGGCGTGGTTCGGCGGGGGCTCGGGTCCCCGTGGTGCTCGACGCGCGGCTCGCGGCCTCCGTCCGGACACTGGCCGAGCGCGAAGGCGTCACTCCGTTCATGGTCCTGCTCGCGGCCTTCCAGACCGTGCTCGCGCGCCGCGCGGGTCAGGACGACGTCAGCGTGGGCACGGCCATCGCGGGCCGTCAGCGCGCGGAGTTCCAGGGGCTCGTGGGCCTCTTCGTCAACTCGCTGGTCCTGCGCACGCGGCTGTCGGGCGCCCCTTCGTTCCGGGAGCTGCTGGGCCGCGTGCGGGACACGGCGCTGGGTGCGTACGCGCACCAGGACGTGCCCTTCGAACGCGTGGTGGAGGCGCTCCGGCCTCCTCGCGAGCTGGGCTACACGCCGCTGTTCCAGGTGATGTTCAACCTGCAGGGCGCACGCGTGGACGCGCCCGTCCTTCCGGGCCTCCAGTCGCGGCTCCTGGACGTGCACACCGGCACGTCCATGTTCGACCTCACGCTGTCCCTGGCGGAGTCTCCCGAAGGCTTCGAGGGGTGGCTCGAGTACGCCACGGAGCTGTTCGACGCGGACACCGTGGCGCGGCTGGCCGGTCACTTCCTCGTGCTGCTGGAGGCCGCCATCGCGGCCCCGGACACGTCCATCCTCCAGCTCCCGTGGATGACGGCCGGCGAGCGCCACCAGGTGCTCACCGCGTGGAATGAGACGGCCCGCGCCTACCCTTCCGGCCGCACCCTCCCCGAGCAGTTCGCGCTCCAGGTCGCCCGGACTCCGGAGGCCATCGCCGTGGAGGACGGCGACGTCCGCCTGACGTACGTGCAGCTGGAGGCGCGGGCCAATCCGCTGGCGCACTTCCTGCGGGCGCGGGGCGTGGGCCCGGACGTTCCGGTGGCGGTGTGCATGGAGCGCTCCGTGGACTACGTGGTCTCGGTGCTCGCCGTCCTCAAGGCGGGCGGCGCGTACGTCCCGATGGACGCGTCGTATCCGGCGCAACGGCTGGCCTTCATGATGGAGGACGCCCGCCCCCGGATGCTGCTCACCACGCGCGCGCTGCGGGAGCGGCTGCGCGTGCCGGACGCGTTCCTGCCATGTCTCTTCGTGGATGCGCTGGCGCTCGAAGGCCAGCCCGTCACCGCGCCCGACATCAACGTGGGCCCGCGCAACCTGGCCTATGTCGTCTTCACGTCCGGCAGTTCCGGGCGCCCCAAGGGCGTGGCCGTTGAACAGCGCGGCGTGCTGCGCCTCGTGCACGCCGAGCCGTACTTCCGCCTCGGTACGCGCGAGACGGGCATGCTCTTCGCGCCGTTGTCCTTCGACGGCTCCGTGATGGAGCTGTGGACGATGCTGCTGCACGGCGGCCGGCTGGTGGTCTTCCCCGGTCACGTCCCGGCCGGAGACATGGACACGCTCGCGCGCGTGGTGGAGCGCCACGCGGTGAGCTTCGTCCACCTGCCGTCGGGCCTGTTCTCGCAGCTGGTGGAGCACCGGCCGGACATCCTCGGGCGGTTGCGCGAGCTGCACGTGGGAGGCGACGTCGTCTCCGCCTCGCACGTGCGCCGGGCATTGGAGTCCCTGGGCCGGCCCGTCACCAACGCCTATGGCCCCAGCGAATGCTCGGTGGCCGCCGCGTGCTTCACGGTGGAGCGGCCGGAGCAGACGGGCGCGTCGGTGCCCATTGGCGGGCCCATCGCGAACACCACGGCGTACGTGCTGGACGCGCGGCTCCAGCCGGTGCCGGTGGGCGTGCCCGGGGAGTTGTTCCTGGGCGGTGACGGCGTGGCCCGGGGCTACGTGTCCCGGCCGGAGCTGACGGCCGAGCGCTTCGTGCCCGATGCCTTCGCCACGACGCCCGGCGCGCGGCTGTACCGCACGGGCGACCGGGTCCGCTGGCGCGCGGACGGGACGCTCGACTTCCTGGGCCGCACGGATCACCAGGTGAAGGTGCGCGGCTTCCGCATCGAGCTGGCGGAGGTGGAGTCCGCCCTGCGCGAGCTGCCCGAGGTGCACGAGGCCGCCGTGGTGGTGCGCGAGGACGTGCCCGGCGACAAGCGGCTCGTCGCCTACGCGATGCCGCGCGCCGGGCAGGTGCTGGAGCCCACGCGGCTGCGGGAGGCGCTGCGCCGCAAGCTTCCCGACTACATGGTGC
>NZ_RAWL01000718.1:0-2274 GCF_003668885.1 Corallococcus sp. AB049A
GCTTCAGCCCGGCCCCGAGGTACGGAACCCATCGCTGGTCCGCATCGCTGCGCCAGCGGTAGAGGAGCCCCGGGGTGACGCCCAGCTCGGAGAAGGTGGAGTCCCCGGAGCCGCCATACCCCACCTCCAGCGGCAGGCGGAACGCCCACCGGGCACCGAGATCCACCTGGAAGGCGGCCTGGAGGCTGATGCCTACCGCCGTCCGGCCGCCCGAGAACGCCTGAATGGGCCCCAGTGAGATGGGCTCCAGACTGATTCCGGCACCGAAGCGGCCCGAGCGCGGCACGTCACCTGCGTTTGCTGTCGATACAAGGCCAACGACCAGAAGCGGGATGAGCGTCATTCCATCCACTGTAGCCGCAGCCACCGCACGAACAGCAGCGCAAGCAGCACCCAAAGGGCGATGATGACCGCCCCGGCGGCCCAATTCGTCTTGCGCAGGTTCGCTTCCTGGCGGGCCCTGTCCCGGCACTCGGCGAGCACTGCGGGAGGGATGAGCCTGCGGACCCAAAGAATGCCAAGCGGGACGAGGACCAGGTCATCCAGCAGGCCGAGGACCGGGATGAAGTCTGGAATGAGGTCGATGGGGCTCAGCGCATAGGCGACCACCGCCGCCGCGAGGAGCTTCGCGTACCAGGGGACTCCCGGGTGCCGGGCCGCGATGAAGAGCGCCGCCACCTCCGTCTTGAGCTGCCGGACCTTCTGTCTCCACCGTTCCAGGCTCTGCATGGTCGCGGAAGTTTAGTCACCCCAGGGGGTACCGTGACGCACGCGACAGTCCATGCACGGATGCGCGCCCGGCGTCCGCCCCACTGAGAGCATCACGGCCATGGATGACCCGAAGCAGCGGGAGGACACCGGCGGCTCGTCCGGGCCCCGGCACGATGCGCCCGAGGAGCAGCCACAGAAGTCCTACGAGACCATCCTCGCGCAGCAGGTCCATCAGGCGAAGCAGGAGCTGGCTCGCCCCGCGCGCGGACTGCTCCTGTCCTCGCTGGCCGCGGGGCTGGAGATTGGCGTGGGGCCGTTCCTCATGGCGGTGCTCCTCACCCTCACGAAGGGAGTCTTGAGCCGCCCGGTCGTGGAGCTGCTGTTGGCGCTCGGGTACTCGGTGGGATTCATCCTGGTGGTGGTGGGGCGCTCGGAGCTCTTCACCGAGCACACCGCCCTGGCCGTGCAGCCCGTGCTGGACCGTGCGGTGCCGGTGCTCAAGCTGATGCGCCTGTGGGGGCTGGTGCTGGCGGGCAATCTGCTGGGCGCCACCCTGTTCTCCGCCTTCGCCGCATACCTCGGGCCGGCGTTGGGCGTGATGGACCGCTCCGCCATCGGAGAGCTGGCCCACAACGTCATCAAGCACTCCTCCGGCACCCTGTTCCTGAGCGCGGTGATGGCGGGATGGCTGATGGGGCTCGTCGCCTGGATTGCGACCGCCGCCCGGGAGACGATCAGCCAGGTGGTCCTGGTGGGCCTCATCACCCTGGCCATCGGCCTGGCCCACCTGCACCACTCCATCGCCGGGGCCGTCGAGGTTCTGATGGGTGTCTTCGCCGGCCATGGAGCCTCGGTGGCGGACTTCGGCCGCTTCCTCCTCTTGTCCGTGCTGGGCAATGCCGTGGGCGGAAGCATCTTCGTGGCCCTGCTCAAGCACGGGCACGTGCGGCACTCCGCTTGAAGCCCCCAGCCCGGGAGCCCCTGTCGCCCGGGCAGGCGGCCGGCCCCGGGCGGAAAGTGGGCGGGTGAACCCTCCCGCGGCCCTGTCAGGAACAGCCCCGGAGGCCCCGTCCGAAGTTCTTGCGGTGACGGCCCTGGCCCGGTATACGGGCGGGGCTTCACGGCCAGGTAGCTCACCTGGTTAGAGCGGCGGTCTCATAATCCGCAGGTAGTCAGTTCAAGTCTGACCCTGGCCATCAAGCAGCCCCGGAGTCACTTTCCCAAGTGATTCCGGGGCTTTTTCATTTCCGGCCGGGGCCCGGCCGGGCTCCGTGGCGGGCCGACGTCCACGTCCGAAAACGGCCAGACATCCCGGGGCGGCCGTGTGACCTTCACCCCATGGACGGCCTGGACCCCACCGCCTGCTACCGCGCGCTGACGACGCGGGACTCCCGCTTCGACGGGCGGTTCTTCACCGCCGTGAAGACGACGCGCATCTACTGCCGCCCCATCTGCCCGGCCCGCGCGCCCCGCTTCGAGAACTGCACCTTCTACCCTTCCGCCGCCGCCGCGCAGGAAGCCGGCTTCCGCCCCTGCCTCCGCTGCCGCCCCGAGGCCTGTCTC
>NZ_RAWL01000719.1:0-2263 GCF_003668885.1 Corallococcus sp. AB049A
CCCCACCCCCGCCCGGCCGCCGGGGGAATCCCCTGGAAATGCCAGGGGTTACTGAACGCGTGTCCAGACCTCCGAATGGAGCGGGACCTGGCGACCCGGGGCGTGAACCGGGCATGTCAGACCCCTCCCGTAGAAATGATCGCGTGAGCCACTCGACCCCGCCATCGTCTCCGTCGCGAGTCCTGGAGCAGCGCAATCTCCTGGGAGGCCTGGACCTCCTGCCCGTGATGGGCGGGGGCAGCCGCAAGCGCGCGCGTCAGTTCCACGTGCCGTCGGAGCGCAAGCTGGGGTTCGCCGCCGCGCTGGCGCTGGTGGTGGAGCACGGCAAGGAGAAGGCCAAGGAGACGGGCACCACGTCCATGACGCGCTGCCCGCGCTGCGGCCACGTGGGCCCCACGGAGCAGGACTTCGGCTTCCGCATCATGAGCCGGGGCCAGCGCCGCCCGCAGTCCTGGTGCCGGGGCTGCCGGGGCCAGCACCTGGAGCCGGTGAACGCCTCCCAGCCCCGCCCCGAGGACGGCTGGCTGTTCCCGCCGGAGCCCACGCAGAAGCAGAAGGCCAAGGCGTCCAAGCCTGGCAAGCCCAAGGCGAAGAAGCGCGCCCGCCGCGCCAACGAAGACCTCACCTGAGCGCCGCTGGCGCGCCGGCCGCATTCCCTCGCTCACAGGGTGCAGCCCGCGCGCCCGCTGTCATCCCGCGCCACCGGGCGCCCGCGTCCCGCATGCTCCCGGAGCGGCCCCTGTCCCGCCCGTCGCCAGGGATGGCAATGCCCCGTGGGGGTCCCTACCTCAGGTCCAAAGGAGGACTTCATGTCCGTTCGGACCCGAGTGGCAGGCATCAAGAACCGACGACGTGTGGACGCCCATGCGGCCCAGGCCAGTGTGCAGGCCAGCAATGGGAAGAAGACCCTGCCTCATGACGAGGCGTTGGCGAAGATGATGGAGAAGGCCCTGAAGCGCGTGACGCTGGGCCCCGCCGCGGCCGACCACGGCCCAAGGCGCAACAACCGGGGCACGGGGCTCCGGGGACGCAAGAAGGCGCCCAGCCAGATTCACGTGAAGCGCGCGGGCGGCCCGCGCGACCGCTCCCGGCTGCACGGGGGCTGAGCTGGAATGACGACGCCCCGCGTGGGAGACGGATGCACCGTCTTCCACCGCGGGGCGCGGTGCGTCCGGAGTGCTTCAGCGCCGGTCAGTAACCGACGTAGCCGCTGCCGCTGCTCAGGCCCTTGATGCCGGGGACGTCGGACACGGAGCCGTAGCGGGCGATGGAGTAGCGGACGCCGGCGATGATGTTGTCCACCGGGTTGCGGATGTTGTCGTGGCCCGGGAGCTTGTACGAGTCGAACGTCGGCTGGATGGTCTGCATCAGGCCGATGGAGGGCGTGCCCTTCTGGGCGTTGGAGTCCCAGAGGTTGATGGCGTTGGGGTTCCCGCTGGACTCGTGCTGGATGATCTTCGCGATGTCCTGGGGGTTCATCTTGTCCGCCGGGACGCCGTTGGCCTTGAGGATGTCCATGGCCTGCTTGATCCAGTCACCCACCTGGCCCGGGGGCACGTCGCCCACGGCCTGCGCGCCCTGCGTCTGCTGCGCTCCGCCCGTCAGGTCCGGACCCTTCGCGGCGCCCTGCGCCTGGAACTCATCCTTGCTGCCCGGGATGTTGAGGGTCGCATCCGCGTAGATGAGGTCCTTGTTGGTGATGTTCGGGTTCGCCTTCACCAGCGAATCCACGTCCGTGTTGAAGCGCTTGGCCAGCGCGCTCAGCGTGTCGCCCGACTTGATCTTGTAGTCCATGGGGGAGGAGGACCTTTCAGATGCCGAATACGTCTGTGCCTGATTCTCGGAGTTTGATTCGCGGAGTTGCGCCTACATTTACGGTTCTGTAGGCGCTTTCACGCGAAGTCCGCGGCGGGGATGTCGCCAGAGGAGGCCCAGCAGGACGGCGAGTGTAGTGCCTGGCCCTCCGGGGCCGCCGCCGCAGCCGCAGCTGGCGTCGGGCGGGTCCATCCCGGGTGTCGTCGGGTCGACGGTCGCCTCGCATGGGGTGAAGCAGCGGCAGGCGTCGTCGCCGTCCACCTCCAGCCGGGCGCACACGCCCTGGGTACCGCAGGCGGCGTCCTCCGTACAGGCCGCGCCGTAGGTCCCGGCCTGGAGCGCGGGCAGGAGGCACCGGGCGGGGGCGCCCCCGGCGCTGACGCACAGCAGGCCGGAGGGGCAGTCCGCGTCGCCGTCGCAGGGCGCTTCACAGAGGACGTCCAGGGGG
>NZ_RAWL01000071.1:0-26280 GCF_003668885.1 Corallococcus sp. AB049A
GCCCTGGAGCTCACCCACAACTGGGACACGGCGAAGTACGAGCTGGGCAATGCCTACGGCCACATCGCCCTGGGCGTCAGCGACATCCACGCCACCGCCAATGCCATCCGCCAGGCCGGCGGCAAGGTCGTCCGCGAGCCCGGCCCCATGAAGCACGGCACCACCGTCATCGCCTTCGTGGAGGACCCGGACGGCTACAAGGTGGAGCTCATCCAGCAGAAGGCCTGACCCACCCCGGGCGCCCCAGGCAGGCAGGCGGACAGGACATTCCTCGGGCTGTTTCGCGCCTTCCGCTCGCCGTGCCCCCGGAGGGGGTGTAGAGAGGCCCGCGCGCGCAAAACGCAGCGAGGCCGCGCACCCTCCCCCTCTTCTTCCGAGGCCGTCATCATGGTGGAGAGTCCCCAGAGCCAGAACGCGCTGTCCCCCGACGAGCTTCACGAGGCGTGGGCCGTGCTCTCCGTGGACGAGCGCCTGGAGGGCTTCCGCCTGCTGCCCGCGGCGGTGGCGGACGACTTCTTCCTGGGCCTCACCGCGCGCGAACAGGGCGAGCTCATCCTCAGCCTCCCCCCGGCCGAGCGCCGCACCTGGGTCCGCCTGCTCCCCCCGGACGACCTGGCCGACCTGGTCCAGGCCGTGGAGCCGGAGCAGGTGGACGCCATCCTGTCCCAGCTGGACGACGCCAGCCGCCGCGAGGTGAACGTCCTGCTGGCGTACTCGGAGGACGACGCGGGTGGCCTCATGAACCCGCGCTTCGCCCGCGTGCGCCCGGACATGAGCATCGACGAGGCCATCGGGTACCTGCGCAAGCAGGCGCGCGAGAAGGTGGAGACCGTCTACTACGCCTACGTGCTGGACGCGGAGCAGCGCCTCCAGGGCGTGCTGTCGCTGCGCCAGCTCTTCCAGGCCGCGCCGGACAAGCGCGTGGCGGACGTGATGATTCGCGACGTCATCACCGTGGCGGAGAACACGGACCAGGAGGCGGTCAGCCGCACCTTCTCCGAGCACAGCTTCATGGCCATGCCCGTGGTGGACGAGCAGCGGCGCATGAAGGGCATCGTCACGGTGGACGACATCGTGGACGTGGTCCAGGAAGAGGCCACGGAGGACATCCAGAAGGTCGGCGGTATGGAGGCCCTGGACGCGCCCTACTTCGACGTGGGCTTCATGGCGATGCTCAAGAAGCGCGCCGGCTGGCTGATGGTGCTCTTCCTGGGGGAGATGCTCACCGCCACGGCCATGGGCTACTTCGAGCATGAGATTGCCCGCGCCGTCGTGCTGAGCCTCTTCATCCCGCTCATCATCAGCTCCGGCGGCAACTCCGGCAGCCAGGCCACCACGCTCATCATCCGGTCGCTGGCGCTGTCGGAGATGCGGCTGAAGGACTGGTGGCGCGTGGCCCGGCGGGAGCTGAGCACGGGCCTGGCGCTGGGCCTGGTACTGGGCCTGGTGGGCTTCCTGCGCGTGATTGCGTGGCAGGCGCTGTTCCACAGCTACGGCGAGCACGCGTTTCTCATTGGCCTGACGGTGGGCGTGTCCCTGGTGGGCGTGGTCATCTTCGGCACGCTGTCCGGTTCCATGCTGCCGTTCATCCTGCGGCGCGTGGGCTTCGACCCCGCGAGCGCGTCCGCGCCCTTCGTGGCCACGCTGGTGGACGTGTCCGGACTCGTCATCTACTTCACGGCCGCCAGCCTCTTCCTGAGCGGCACCCTGCTGTAGTCAGCGACGCTTGGGGGCACCATGATTCCCACCACCCGCCGCCGCATCCTCACCCTCGCGGCGCCCGAAGCCCCGCACGTCTCCGCCGCCAGCGGCCTGGTGCGCGCGGGGGACTGGCTCTACGTCGTCGCGGACGACGCGCTCCACCTGGCCGTGTTCCCCGCGGCCGGAGACGCGCCGGGCCACACCGTGCGCCTCTTTCCCGGGGAGCTTCCGGAGGGGCACGCGGAGCGCAAGGCGGCGAAGCCGGACCTGGAGGCGCTGTGCCGGCTGGGCCCCTCCGCGTCCTTCGCGCACGGGGCGCTGCTGGCGCTGCCGTCCGGGTCCACGCCCGTGAGGCGCCGGGCGTCGGTGCTGCCGTTGAACGCGGACGGGACGCTCGCGGGGGCGCCGCGCACGGTGGACTGCACGTCGCTCTACGTGCAGCTGGAGCGCGAGCTGGTGGCGCTCAACATCGAAGGCGCGGCGGTGGCGGGCAAGCGGCTGCGGCTGCTCAACCGGGGCAACGGCGAGGGCGGCGTGGACGCGCTGGTGGACCTGGACCTGGACCGCGTGCTGGCCAGCCTGGACGTGGGCGTGATGGGGCCGGAGGCCGTGCGCACCGTGCGCCGGTGGGAGCTGGGTGAGGCCAACGGCGTCCGGCTGTCCTTCACGGACGCGTCGCCCCTGCCGGACGGGCGCGTGGTGTTCACCGCCACGGCGGAGGCGTCTCGCGACCGCGTGGCGGACGGGCCGTTGAAGGGCTCGGCGGTGGGCGTGCTCGCGCCGGATGGCACGCCCGTGTACCTGGACGCGGTGGACGCGCCCGTGAAGCTGGAGGGCGTGGACGCGCGCGTGGAGGGTGGCCGCGTCCACGTGCTGCTGGTGGCGGACGCGGACGACCCGTCGGTGCCCGCGCCACTGCTGGAAGCCGCGCTGCCCGTGCCGGGCTAGCCGCGCTTCACGACCAGCGGCCCGAAGGCCTGCACCACCGGCATCATGGAGATGACGTTGATGTTCACGTGCGCCGGGCGCGTGGCCACCCACCAGGCCGTGTCCGCGACGTCTTCCGGCGTGAGCGGCTGGGTCTTGTCGTAGAGCGCGGCGGCCTTCGCGTCGTCGCCCCGGAAGCGCACGCTGGAGAACTCCGTGCCGCCCAGCAGGCCCGGCTGGATGTCCGTGACGCGCACCGCGGTGCCGTGCAGGTCCGCGCGCAGGTTCAGCGTGAACTGATGCACGAACGCCTTCGTCGCGCCGTACACGTTGCCGCCGGGGTACGGGAACTCGCCCGCGATGGAGCCGATGTTGATGACGTGGCCCTTGTCGCGCGCCACCATGCCGGTGAGCGCTTCGCGCGTGCAGTACAGGAGGCCCTTCACGTTGGTGTCCACCACCACGTCCCAGTCCTCCAGCCGCGCGGACTGCGCGGGCTCCATCCCCAGCGCGAGCCCGGCGTTGTTCACCAGCACGTCCACCCGCGCGAAGTCCGCCGGCAGCGAGGCGAACGCCGCCTTCACCGCCGCCTTGTCCGTCACGTCCAGCGTCACCGGCAGCAGCCGCTCACCCAGCTCCGCCCGGAGCGCGTCCAGCCGGTCGCCGCGCCGTCCGGCGGCGATGACGCGCGCGCCCTCCTTCACGAAGCGGCGCGCGATGGCCTGCCCGATGCCCGCCGTGGCCCCTGTCACCAGCACGTTCATGTGAATGTCTCCTGCGGTCAGTCGCCGCGGTCGCGGGCGGCTTCCTCGGCGCTGCCACCCATGGCTTCCACGGAGGTGCGCGCCTGCTTGCTGCGGTCGAACGCCACCTCCTTCTTGCCAATGCCCTCCACCGTGAGGTTGGCCAGGCGGCGGCGTGCCCGGGTGATGGCGTCCTGCACCAGCGACGGGTCGGGGTGCGTCTTCAAGCACTCCACCCAGGTCTCGATGGCCTTCTCGTTGTCGCCCGCGTCCGCGCGCAGCTTGCCCATCTCGAAGAGGGCGTGCGGCGCCAGCTCCGAGTCCGGGAAGCGCGTGCGCAGGTCCGCGTACGTCTTCAGCGCTTCCTGGCGCTTGCCCTCCACCATGGCCAGCGCCTGCGCCTGGAGGAAGAGCGCGTCGTCCACGTACGGGCTGGTGGCGAAGCGGTCCGGCAGCTTCTTCGCCTCCAGCTCGCACTGCGGATAGTCCTGGAGCTCGAAGTACGTCTTGGCCACCTGGTACTGCAGCTCCGCGCTCTGCGGCGGGTTGCGGTGCAGCGCGGCGGTGAGCTGATCAATGGAGCCGCGCAGGTCGCGGTAGTGCACCCGCAGCAGCTCCGCCAGGATGATGCGCGCCTCCAGCGACTCCGGCGCCTCCGGGCACTGCTGGATGAGCTGGCGGTAGACGCTCACCGCCTCCTTCACCTTGCGCTGCTCCAGCCAGTACACGTCGGCAGCGCCCTTGAGCGCCCGGGCGCGCATCACCAGCGCCTCCGGGGACTCGTCGCGCAAGAGCATCTCGTAGGCCTTGCGGTACTCCACCAGCGCCTCGTCCGGACGCTTCTCGAAGATGGCGTCGCGGGCGCGCTGCATGTGGTCCACCGGCTTGTCCCGGCACCCCGTGACGGCGAGCGCCCCCACCGCCAGGACACACGCCCAACGCGACAGCCTCCGCGTCATTGGCAGGACTCCGGGATGAGGCGCACGCAGCGCGTCTCGTCGCAGCGCACGCACTCGCGCTCGGAGGAGACGTCCGTCACGCACACGGAGACGCGTGACGTCCTGGGGCAGTCCTCGGACGTCACACAACGGTAGAGGCCCCCGTCGGTCCGGGTGATTTCCACCGGCGTCGAACCGCAGTTCTCCAGGTCGTTGCATCCCAGGAGCGCCGCCGCCGCGACTGCCATTGCTGCCACCAAGGCGCGTTGCACGGCCGTGGGTTCTAGCCAACTTCTGACTCCGGGTCACGAACCGTGCGCCCGCCTGGCCGCCCGTCGTGCTAGCCCTGTCGCGTCACGGCTTTTCCCTCTTTCACTCCAGGAGTCCTGAAGCATGAGCCTTCCCTCTCGTCCTCGCGCGGTGGTGACGGGCGCCGGCAGCGGCCTGGGCCGCGCGCTGTGTGAAGCCCTGGCGGCCCGTCAGGCGCGGGTGATGGTGTCGGACGTGAATCAGGCCAGCGCGGAGGACACCGCCCGCCGCGTCACGGAGCTGGGCGGCGAGGCGCGCGTGCACCCGTGCGACGTGACGGACCCGGACGCGGTGGAGGCGCTGGCGCGCGCCACGGACGAGGCGTTTGGCGGCGTGGACCTGGTGGTGAACAACGCGGGCGTCGCCACCGGAGGCGCGGTGGGCACGCTGCCGTTGTCCGAGTGGAAGCGCGTGCTGGACGTGAACCTGTGGGGCGTCATCCACGGCTGCCACGCGTTCGTGCCGCGCCTGAAGAAGCAGGGAAGCGGGCACGTGCTCAACATCGCGTCCGCGGCGGGGCTCGTGTACGCGCCGAACCTGGCGGCGTACAACACGTCCAAGGCGGCCGTGGTCGCGCTGTCGGAGACGCTCTACGCGGAGCTGCAGCCCCTGGGGCTGGGCGTCACGGTGGCGTGCCCCACGTTCTTCCGCACCAACATCGCCTCCGCGGCCGCGCCCTACTCCGACCCGGAGACGCGCCGCATGAGCGTGAAGCTGGTGGACCAGTCGAAGATTGGCCCGGAGTGGGTCGCGGCGCGGCTGCTCAAGGCGGTGGACCAGAACGCGCCGCACGTGCTGCCCATGGCGGATGCGCGCTGGTTCTGGCGCCTGCGGCGGCTGGCGCCCGGCATCTTCCTCCGGGGCGTCATCGCGGTGGAGAAGCGCATGCGCGAGCGCACCGCGCGCCTCCCCGGCTAGGCACGAGGAAGCTTCAGTTGCTGCGCTGCTGCGCGGGCGCCTTGCCGGAGGTCAGCACGGCGGTGTCCACGGACGCCATCGAGTTGCGCTGCTTCACCATGCGCGCCTTCTGGTTCTGCTTGTCCTCGTGCTTGAGGATGGCGGCCATGTGGGCGTCAGCCACCTTGCACTGGATGGCGCTCACTTCCTGGTGACGCCGTCCCAGCTCGTTCCACATGGCGAGCCGGCCCTGGCTGCCCAGGAGCCGGTCCTCGACCGCGTCCAGGGCCTGGTCCATCTGCTTGCCTTCGGCCTCCAGGACCGCGAGCCGCGCTTCGGAGTCCTCCGGGGACGGCCCGCCACACCCGGTGGACACGGCGAGCCCCACCGTCGCTGCCAGTCCGAGCCACATCCGCCGCATCCCCACGTCGCCTCCCAGGTGTCTCGGGCCGCTCACCGGCCGTCAGGCAGCGCAAGGTAGGAACGGGCCCTGGGAGCGACAACCCGAACGCCAGCGGGGGAGGTAGGCGTTTCCAGGAGCGAACGTTTGGGCATCTTTCCCGTCCCACCGGTTTGACGGTGAGGCAGAAGGAGCCGCGCACTTCACGGCGCGGAGCGCGTCCGGTGCTTCAAGATGAATTCACACACCTCGCGCGCGGCGCCGAAGCCCGCGGCGCGCTGGGCCACGTAGTGCACCTGCGCGCGCACCTCGTCCGGCGCCTCCGGCACGGTGGCGGAGAAGCCCACCGCGTTGAGCAGCGGCAGGTCCACCACTTCGTCCCCCATGTAGCCGCAGTGCTCCGCGGACACGTTGAGGATGCCGAGCAGCTTCTCGAAGTGCGCCACCTTGTCCTGGCTGCCGAAGTGCACGTGGCGCAAGCCCAGCGACTGCATGCGCATCTGCGCGGAGAGGCTGTCGCCACCGGAGATGGCGGCCACCTCGATGCCCACCTCCTGCAGCCGCTTGATGCCCATGCCGTCGCGCACGCTGTACATCTGCGTCCAGCCGGAGTTGGGCACCCAGAAGATGCGGCCGTCGGTGAGCGTGCCGTCGATGTCGAAGATCATCACCGACAGGCGCGCCACGCGCGCCTTGAGCGACTCCAGGTCCTGGTTCACGCCGCGCCTCCCGCTACTTGGGCACGGCCTTGAGCGAGGCCTTGCCGTCCTTGATGACGACCTTGAACTCCACGGCCTTCGCGTTGTGCTGCTTGAGCAACTCCGGCACCTGCTTGCGCAGCGTGGCGGCCACGGACTCGTAGGACAGCTTGGACGTGTCCTCCTGGCAGCGGCGCTTCGCGGTGACGTACGCGTCGTACACCGCGCGCAGCTTGTCGTCGGACATGCCGCCACCGGGGCCCGCGGCCGCGGGACGGGGCGCCGCCGCCGGAGCCGCCGCCGGACGCGCGGGCTGGGGGGCCGCCGCCGGAGCCTTCGCGGCCATGCCCGGAGGCACCACCGCCGGACGCCCCGCCGCCGGAGTCCCGCCCGGCGCCACCACCGGCGTCACCGAAGGCAGCTTCGACGCCCCCACCGCCGGGACGGGCGCGATGGACGGCAGCCCGCCCACGGGCGACACCGCCGGCACTCCCTGCTTCGGAGGCACCAGCCCCGCGGGCGTGCCCCGGGGCGCGCCCGCCGGCTGCGCCACCGCGGGAGTCCCACGGAAGGGCGTGCCCGCCGCGGGCTGCGGCTCCGCCAGAAACTCCGTGGCGAGCTTCGGCTCGTTGATGGGGCGCCGGCCGGCAAGTTCTTCGATCTCCTCGAAGTCCATGTCGTCGATCTCCTCCGGCAGCTCCACCACGCCCTTCTGGCCCGCGCTGGTGCCCGGCTTCTTCTCCGCGCGGCGGCGGGCCTTGGCCAGGTCGCGCCGGTAGGTGCCGGCTTCAATCTCCTGGAGCGTGCGCGTCCACAGCCGCTCGTAGGTGAGGAACTTGTTGTGCAGGCTCTGCACGCGGAACTTCACCGCCGTGCTGCGGACGAAGGCGCCCTTGAGCTTGAGCATCCGCTTCTTCAGGTCCTCATGCGCGCGGATGGGCGCCTGGCGCTCCATGCCCATGAAGTACTGCTCGTAGTTGTTGCGCAGCTCCGCGATGGCCGCCTCCAGCTCCTCACATTCGTGAAGGGCGGCTTCGCTGGAGGAACTGGCGTCCTGCGGCGCGGACCGGCCCCCACCTTTGGCGGAGGACCGGGCATTGTCGGGCGGCGGCATGTCCCCGGAGTGTCCCCAACCCGGGCGCGGCTCGCAACCTCATGCCGCTGACGGTGTGGGCCCCAGGCCAGCGGACTCACCCGCCGGTCGGTGGCGCGCCATCAGCAGCGCACCGAAGGTGAACATGCACAGGGAGATGAACTGGCTGGTGGACACGTTGTACCAGGCCTCCAGGGGCACCGCCCCGGCCAGCCCCTGGGCCCCCAGCGACTCCAGCAGGCCGTGCAGGGTGCCGCGCTCCACGTCGCCCCGGAACAGCTCCACCGTGGTGCGCAGGCAGGCGTACGCCATCAGCCACAGGGCGAAGATGTGCCCGTGGAAGCGGCGGAAGCGGCGCACGTACAGGAGCACCACGAAGAGCACCAGCTGCCCCACCGACTCGAAGAGCTGCGTGGGGTACACCGGCAGCGTGGTGCCGTGCTGGGCCACCCAGTCGGAGATGCGCACCGCGCCCGGCGCCCACTCATGGAGCACCTGCCCGGTCGCCTCCACCACGAAGCGCTGGTCCCCGGCCTGCGAGCCATACGCCAGGCTGGACGCGCCCCCCAGCCGGCCAAACAGGTCCTGCGCCAGCCCGGAGCCCGGGAAGGTGACGCCCGTGGGCGAATGGCTCCCCGCCATGTCGCCCCAGCAACACCCGGCGGAGAAGCACCCCAGGCGCCCCAGGCACTGCCCCAGCGACACGGTGGGGATGCACACGTCGGCGAGCCGCAGGAAGTCCAGGCCGTGCTTGCGCGCGAAGAGGAACGCCGCCAGCCCCGCGCCCATCAGGCCGCCGTAGAAAACCAAACCGCCGCCCAGGGAGAAGGCCTGCGTCCAGTCGCGCGCGTAGTCCTGCCAGTTCACCAGCACGAACAGCACGCGGCTGCCCACGAGCCCGCCCACCAGCACCCAGAACGCCAGGTCCATCACCTGCTCGCGCTTCCTGGGCCCCTCCGTGTCCACCTGGCCCTGGCCCTCCACCAGGGTCACCCGGCGCCACTCGTCCTGCGCCAGCCGGCCCGCCACCGCCACCGCCGTGCTGAAGCCCAGCGCCAGCAGCAGGCCGTAGGTGTGCAGCGGGATGCCCTCGCCCTTGCCGCCGGGGAAGGCGTCCGCGGGCAGCGCGTACTTCAGGCCGAAGTACGCGAGGAAGCCGCCCACCACCGCGAACCCCACCGCGCGCCAGAGCTTGTCTTGAAACGGCGCGGAGCCCTCCTTGCCCGTGCGCGGATCCACCGGCCCCAGCGTGCCCTTCCAGCCGTTGACGGCGACGGAGGCCACCACTCCCACCGCGGCGGCGTACAGCAACAGCTGCATCCACAGCGTGGTGAAGGACAGGCGCAGCAGGACGGGGAGCATGGGGGAGACCTCCAGGCTTTCACGAAGCCTTCGCGGGGGCGGAAGCCTCGGGCTTCTCCTTGCGAACGAAGGCATCCACCACGAGCATGCCCACGCCGATGCAGATGGCCATGTCCGCGACGTTGAACGACGGCCAGGCGGCCTTGTCGTACCAATGGGCCTCCAGGAAATCGATGACGAAGGCCCGCGCCACGCGGTCGATGTAGTTGCCCAGCGCGCCGCCCAGCACCAGCGGCAGGCCCCACAGCGCCCACACCTCCGCGGGGTCCGTGCCGGACAGCTTCCGGAAGTAGAAGACGATGAGCAGCACCGCGCCCACGCTCACCAGGTGGAAGAGCGGGCCGCGCACGTTCGGGGGCAGGTTCCTGAACATGCCCCACGCCGCGCCCGGGTTCTCCGCGTAGCGCAGGCGGAAGAAGTTCTCCGCCACCTCCACGTGCGTCTTCGGCTGGAAGTGCAGGCCCCGGTAGCCCGGCTCCTGCGCGGGCGAATAGAACTCGCCCAGGCGCTCCGACAGCGTGGTGGCTCCGTCGAACCGGGTGGTGAGGTCGCGCACGACCAGGTACTTCGTCCACTGGTCCAGCACGATGACGCCCAGCGTGAGGGCGAGGAGGATGGCGTATTTGCGCGGCACGGGAGGGGCTTATATCAGCCCACCCCCGCGCGTCACGGCTGGGGGCTCGTGCCCTGGGGCAGCGGCTGGGTGGCCACGGGCTCCGGCCGGCGCAGCGAGTCCAGCAGCATCAGCGCCACGCCCACGCAGATGGCCGCGTCCGCCACGTTGAACGTGGGCCAGCGCATGCCCGGCTGGTTGCGCCAGTGCCAGTCGATGAAGTCGATGACGTAGCCCCGGATGAGCCGGTCCACGAAGTTGCCCAGCGCGCCGCCGGTGATGAGCGCCAGCGCCACGCGCACCAGTTTCTGCGACGGCTCCGTCTTGCGGTACAGCATCAGGATGAAGCCCAGCGCCGCCAGGCTCACCACGTGGAAGAACGCCTTGCGCGCGGTGTCCGGCAGGTTGGAGAACATGCCCCACGCCGCGCCCGGGTTCTCCACGTAGCGGAAGTGCCAGTAGTCCTCGATGAAGCGGTACGGCCGCGTGTTCTTGCGGAACACGCCCTCCACCGGAGGGTCGTTGTCCAGGTTCTGCTCGCTCAGGAAGCCGGACACGCGGGCCATGCCCTCGCGCCCATCCAGCGCTTCCGTCAGCCGGGACACGGCCAGGTACTTGGTCACCTGATCCGCCGCCAGCACGGCGAGGACCACCACGAGGAGGAGGCGGAGGGAGGCTTTCATGCGGTGCCCGAACCTCTATCGCGCCCCCGGGAGCCCTGACAACCCGGACCCGGGCCGCGAGCCGCCAGCCCGCCTGCCCTCTCAACTCCCATGGTCCGCCCGTTTCGGGCATGGTGCGCCCATGGCGCCTGTTGAGCCCGACGTGAAGCCTTCCACTCCCGACATTGCCCCACCCGGAACCACCACGCCCCCCGCGGCGAAGCCGTCGTTGATGGCGCGCTTCAAGACGCTGCTGGTGGAGTACGGCCCGCTGGCCATCGCGGTGAACTACCTCATCTTCGGCCTGGTCATCGTGGGCTTCTGGGCGGCCATCCGGGCCGGCTTCCAGCCGGAAGGCACGGGCGCGAACGTGGGCGCGTGGGGCGCGGCGTACATCGCGTCGCAGGCGGTGAAGCCGATACGGCTGGCGGCGGTGTTCGTGCTGACGCCGCTCATCGCGCGCATCCCGCCGGTGGGGCGCTTCATCGAGAAGAACAAGCACAAGTGGAGCTTCTGAAACGGCACGGGCCGGAACACCGGGAGCACTCCCGATGACCGGCCCGCGTCGCCGCCGCGCGCCCTGCTAGAAGTTGGGCGTGCGGAACGTCTTGATGACGCCCATGTGCTGCATGCTGGCGGCGCCGCTGTCGGAGTTCAGCGCCGGGTAGATCTCCGAGATGGGCGTGTACACGCGGCTGTCGAGCACCAGGCCGTTGTTGAAGGTGCTGCTCCCGATGACGGTGGGCACCTGGTACTGGCGCAGGTCGGAGTCCACGAGCACGTGGTCATACGGCTTGGTGCGGCCGGCGTTGGTGCCGTCCTTGCCGTTCTTGTCCACCGGGTGCGGGCCCGCGGTGTCCACGACCTGCTTGAAGGTGCCGAAGCACGACTCGGAGCGGGAGTCGGTGTTGAAGTCACCGCCGATGGCCAGGTAGTCGGCCGCCGGGACCTTCTCCTTGATGTACTTCACAAGGTTGGTGGCCTCCGTGTTGCGGACGCCGCTGCTCCGGGTGAGCAGGTGCACGCTGACGACCCAGAGGTCACGCGGTCCGGGGATGTCGATGCGGGCCCAGGCGAAGTCGCGGTTGCTCACCTGGGTGTCGGTCCACTCGCCGGCCTCGATGATGGGGAAGCGGCTGATGACGCCGTTGGGGATCTGCGCGCCGGTCTCGCGGTAGTAGTAGGAGCCCGTGCCCATGACCGTGTCGACCATGGCGCGCATGTCCGACGCCGAGTCCGACTTGTAGTTGAACTCCTGGATCATCACGATGTCGGGCTTCACGCCCTGCATCAGCCGGATGCCGTGGCCCGGGTCGTAGTCCTGGCCGTTGCCGCTGGTGAGGTTGGAGGCCATCAGGCGGATCTGCGTGTAGCCGCCGTCGGAATCCGTCTCGCCCGTGGAGCCGCCGTCGGTCGGCGTGCCCGCGTCGGTCGCCGTGCCTGCGTCGGTCGTGGTGCCCGCGTCGGTGGTGGAGCCAGCGTCCACCGGGGTGCCCGCGTCGACCGTCGAACCGGCATCCGTGGGGTCCGGGTCCACGTCGGTTCCCGCATCCACGGTGGTGCCCGCGTCGACTTCGGATCCCGCGTCCACTTCGGAGCCGGCATCCACTTCGGATCCCGCGTCCACTTCGGAGCCGGCATCCGCGGAGGTGCCCGCGTCGGTGCGGGTCCCGGCGTCAACGGAAGTCCCCGAGTCCGCGGGAGAGAGGGGCTCTTCACCCTCGCCGCAAGCGAGGGCCAGGAAGCCCAGCGCAAGCAAGGGGCGGAGGAGTGGGGAGAACTTCGATGCCATACAGGGCCTGGATCCTTGCTTCCGAGGGTGTCGAGGGGGGTGACCCGTCGGCTTCGGCGCGCCGACTGGCGCGTGAGTATAGAAGTTTGCAAGAAGGCTGTCCCATGACCGCCCGTGAGGATTGAAATCACTGTCTTTCAAGAATCCGAGAGGCGCACCGCGCCGTAGCTGCGGAAGGCTCGGATACAAAGAAAGACATCACGTGTTTCAGCCACGACGCAGCAGGACGTGAGGAGTCCAGGATGTCAGCACGGCAGCTCACGGTGCGGTTTCACGGCGCACTGAACGACTTCGTCGCACCGGAGCGCCGGGGGCAGGCGTTCACGCACGTCCTGCAGGGCAGCCCTTCGGTGAAGGACCTCATCGAGTCCCTGGGCCCACCGCACCCCGAGGTGGACGTGGTGCTGGTGGACGGCGAGCCGGTGGGTTTCGGTCAGCGCGCGGAAGCGGACACGCGCGTGGACGTGTATCCGGCGTTGGACCCATCCACCCCGGCGGTCGCGCCGGAAGCGCGGGTGGGTCCACCGCGTCCGGAGATGCCGCGCTTCATCCTGGACGTGGGGTTGGGGCGGCTGTCGGGCTTCCTGCGGATGCTCGGCTTCGACACGCTCTGGCGCAACGACGCCGCGGACGACCAGCTGGCGCGCGTGTCCCACGACGAAGCGCGGGTGCTGCTCACGCGGGACCTGGGCGTGCTGAAGCGCTCGGAGGTGGTGCACGGCTACTTCCCGCGCTCCAGCGAGCCCGCGGATCAGCTGGTGGAGGTGGTGCGAAGGTACGGCCTGACGTCGCGCATGCGGCCCTTCTCGCGCTGCCTCGCGTGCAACGGGCCGCTGTCCACCGCCACGCCGGAGGAAGTGCAGGGCCGCGTCCCGGAAGGCGTGGCCCAGCGTCACCGCAATTTCCAGCAGTGCCCCAGCTGCAAGCGTGTCTTCTGGCCCGGCACGCACCACGAACGCATGCAGAACCTGGTGGACACGCTGCGCAAGCTGGAGACCGCCAATCCCTGACTCAGCTCAATGCCTCACGGCATTTGAGACAGACATCATCCCCCTGCCCCACCGCTTCGGAATACACCCAGCAGCGCGGGCACTTGGTGCCCAGGGCCGGAAGCACTTCCGCGGACAGCGACGCGCCGTCACCGAAGGTCTGTGAAACATCCAGCGCCACGGACGCCGTGTCCGCCAGTTCCACCTGGCTCACGATGAACAGCCCGGGCAGCTCCGCGAGGTGCGCCTCCAGCAGCTCCCGCACCGCGCCCGTGGCGCTCAGCACCACGCGGGCCTCCAGCGACGCGCCTATGCGCTTGTCCCTCCGCGCCACCTCCAGCACGCCCTGCACCGCGCTCCGCACCGCGAAGAGCTTCGCGTAGCGCGCCTCCAGCTCCGGCGGCATCGTGGCCTTCACGTCCGCGAAGCCCGCCAGGAACACGCTCTTCGCGCGCTCTCCCGGCAGGTGCTGCCACGCCTCCTCCGCCGTGAAGCTCATCACCGGCGCCAGCAGCGGCAACAGCACCGTGAGAACCTCGTGCAGCACCGTCTGCGCGCCGCGCCGCGCGGGTCCGTCCTTCTTCGCCGTGTAGAGCCGGTCCTTCAGGATGTCGAAGTACACGGCCGACAGGTCATTGGCGCAGAAGTCCACCACCGTCGCGTAGACGAGGTGGAACTCATAGTCCTCGTACGCCTGGCGCACGCGCGCGGCCACCTGCGCCAGCCGTCCTCGCGCCCACTGGTCCAGGGGCAACAACGCATCCGGCGCCACCGCGTCCTTCGCCGGGTCGAAGTCGTGCAGGTTGCCCAGCGCGTAGCGCAACGTGTTGCGGATCTTCCGGTAGCCCTCCGACAGGCCTTTCAGGATGGCGTCCGACAGGCGCACGTCGTTGCGGTAGTCGCTCGCCGCCACCCACAGCCGCAGCACCTCCGCGCCGTACTGCTGGATGACCTTGTCCGGTGCCACCGTGTTGCCCCGGCTCTTGGACATCTTCTCGCCCTGGCCATCCACCACGAAGCCATGCGTCAGGCACGCCTTGTAGGGCGCCACGTCGCGCGTGCCCACTGACACCAGCAGCGAGGAATGGAACCAGCCCCGGTGCTGATCACTCCCCTCCAGGAACAGGTCCGCCGGCACGCGCTGCCGCTTCGCCAACACCGCGGACGCCATGCACGCCGAGTCGAACCACACGTCCAGGATGTCCGTCTCGCGGTGGAACTCACCCTTGCCGCAGCGGGGACACGTGAAGTCCGCCCCCAGGAAGTCCTTCACCGGCGTGCGGTACCACACGCCCGCGCCTTCCTTCTCCACCGCCGCCGCCACGCGCTCCATCAGCTCCGGAGACACCACCGCGTCGTCGCACCCGTCGCAGTACGCGATGGGGATGGGCACACCCCAGCTGCGCTGCCGGCTGATGCACCAGTCCGGGCGGCCCTCCAGCATGCCGCGGATCCGCGACTGGCCCCACGACGGCACCCACTGCACTTTGTCCACCTGCTCCAGCACCACCTGCCGGAACGTCTGCGTGCCGTGGAACGGCGCGTCCATGGGGATGAACCACTGGTAGGTCGCCGCCTGGATGACCGGCTGGTGGCAGCGCCAGCAGTGCGGATAGCTGTGCGTGACGGTGTCTGATTTGTCATTGAGCAGCGCGCCCCGCTGCACCAGCAACTCCAACACCGCCGGGTTCGCCTCGAACACGCGCCGCCCCGCGAGCACCTCGCCCACCGAGTCGTCGTAGCGGCCGTCCGCGCGCACCGGGTTGTAGATGTCCAGGCCGTACTTCAAGCCGACCTCGTAGTCCTCCTGGCCATGTCCCGGCGCCGTGTGCACCAGCCCCGTGCCGGCATCCAACGTCACGTGCTCGCCCAGCACCACACGCCCCTGCCGCTCCAGGAACGGGTGCTGATACGTGACGTGCTCCAGGTCCTCGCCCGTCGCGTACGCGAGGATTCGGGACGGGTCCACCAGCGCTGGCGACGACACCTCGCCCCCGGGCAGCTGCACGTGCTTCACCGCGAGCTCGTCCGACTTCACCTCCGCCAGCACCTTCGCCAGCAGGTCCTTCGCCACGCAGAGGACGCGGTCCTCCAGCCGGTAGAAGACGTATTCGAACGAGGGATTGACGGCGATGGCCAGGTTCGCCGGCAGCGTCCACGGCGTGGTGGTCCAGATGACGAAGGACACGCGCAGCCCCTTCAGCTGCGGCAGCTTCTCCACCAGCGAGGCCTCCGCGTCGAAGGCCACGTACGCGGACGGAGACGTGTGCTCCGCGTACTCGACCTCCGCCTCCGCGAGCGCGGTCTGGTCCTGGAGGCACCACGCCACGGGCTTCTTGCGCCGGTACAGCATGCCCCGGCGCGCGAACGCGGCCAGCTCCCGCACCTCCTGCGCCTCGTAGCTGAAGTCGAGCGTCCGGTAGGGCGCGTCCCACGTCCCGAAGACGCCCAGCCGCTGGAACTCCGCGCGCTGGATGTCCACGAATTCCAGCGCGTACTCGCGGCAGCGCTCCAGCAGCGCGTCGCGCGACAGCGTGCGCTTGTCCAGCTTCTGTTCCTTGAGGCGCTTCTCCACCGCCTGCTCGATGGGCAGACCGTGCGTGTCCCAGCCGGGGATGAAGTCACACGGGCGTCCGGAGAGGTTCCGGAACTTCACCACGATGTCCTTCAGCACTTTGTTGAGCGCGTGCCCGGCGTGCAGGTGGCCGTTCGCGTACGGCGGCCCGTCCGCCAGCACGAAGGGCTCACGGCCCGCGTGCTTCGCCAGCAATTGCTTCCACACGTCCTCGTCCCGCCACCAGGTGAGCAGGCGCGGCTCGAGCTGGCCCAGGTTCCCCTTCATGGGGAACTCCGTGCGCGGCAGGTGGACGGTGGCGTCGAGGTCCTTGCGGGAGGGGGCGTCGCTCATGGGCACGGGCTTACTCGTCGTGGTCGTGGCCGTCGTCATGCGAGTGCGGCTGGGGCTTGGACTTGCCCTTGCTCTTGGGACACTTCTTGTTGCACTTCGCCTGCTCGAATTTGACCTCGCGCGTGCAGGCTTCGGTGCACGCCGGCTTGCCCGGAGGGCACTTCTTCGCACAGGCAATGAGCTTGGAGCCGGCGTTGAGGCTGCACTTCTCGCTGCACGTCTGCGCGAGCGCCTGGGGCGCCACCAGCACCGCGCCCAGCGCCATCCATCCCAGCCAGCCCCGCATCGCGATTCGCGTCTTCATGCCGTCATGCTCCTTGTGGCCGGGAATCATCGCCCAGGAAGCGCCGCGCGCGCAGCCCTGGAGCGCCTTCATTCCCGCCGGGTGGAGGACTATGCTCGACGCGCTCCCGCATGGAGCGTGCCCCCTCGCATGCTCCCATCGAAAGGCATCCCATGAGGTCCCCCCTCGCCGCATTGCTGCTGTGCCTGTTCGCCGCCCCCGCGGCCTGGGCGCTCCCCGCGTCCCCCGGCGCCGCGTCCCTGAACGCGGCCGTGGCCACGACGCCGCTCCAGCCCGTGAAGAACGACCAGGGCGAGGAGATGAAGCCGCCCTTCAAGGACCAGGAGCAGGCGCAGTGCGTGTCCAAGTGCCAGGAGCCCATGGGCCGCTGCATGAACCAGTGCAAGAAGGGCGACAGCGGCTGTTCCGCCAAATGCGCGCAGAAGATGGTCTCCTGCAGCCGGGGCTGCGGCATGAAGGTGCCCAACGCCAAGGACGCCAAGAACGCCCAGAACGTCCGCCGCAAGGGCTCCAGTCACTGACGCTCAGGGAGCGTTCGCGCCGCCCAGCCGGTGGCGCAGGGACACCATCAGGCGGTTCTCCTCGGTGCGCGTGGTGATGATCAGCAGCTCCGAGCCCCGCCGGAAGACCCCCTTCTCCTCGGGGTCTTCCGCATAGCCCGTGGGCGCCAGCGCCGTGCGGTAATAGTCATACACCTGGGCCTCGGTGGTGCCGGGCTGCGTTGCGTAGACCGCCAGGTGCGCGCCCTCCAGCTCCGAACGCGTCAGCCCTTCCGCGCCGGGCATCAGCGGCGCCCAGCTGAGCGTCGTGCCGGGCGGCTTGTAGTTGGACATGTTGGAGACGCCCAGGATGAGCGTCACGGACTTGTCCGCGTTCTCCTGGAAGATGACCGTGTAGGCGAGCAGCTTCTCCACGTCGAGCGCGGTCAGCATGGGCTCCGTGGTGGGCGAGCGCTGCTCGCGCATGGGGGCCATGTAGAAGCCGGCCTTCCGGAAGCTCTCCATGATGTGCTGGATGACGGCGTTGAGCGGCCAGTCGGTCCGCGCCAGCTCCAGGTTCATGGGGACGCCGTCGGACACCTGCGGCCCCGGGGACTGCACCCAGACGACCTTGCCCGGGATGTCCCAGCGGAAGGGCGCCCTGGGCGCCTCGGCTGCCAGCACGCCCGCGTCGGGAGCGGCGGCCGGCTGCGCCTTCACCGGCGCCTTGCCTCGCGAGGTCGGACGCGCCGGTGGGCTTCCCGCATCCGGCGCACTGGACGGGCCCGCCGACAGCGCGAGCGACAACAGCAGCGAAGACAGCATCAGGGGCAGTCCTTCCCCAGGAAGCAGCCCTCGCGCTGCGCCCAGGCGAGGGGATAGGGGACCGCGCCAATGAAGGGCCCTGGAGGCATGGCCCCTGGCGAGGTGGGCCACGCGAAGATCAACGCCGTGGGACCGTAGTAGCCACCCGGATCCACCGGCATCGGCTGGAGGAAGCCCCACTCCTCGCCCACGGCGCTCATCCAGAACATGTTCTCCGCCCCGTAGAAGAAGGGCAAAGGCAGGCTGCCCACGATGCCCATGGCCAGGGCGCTGCCGGAGAAGTCAGGGCCCAGCGCGTTGGTCATCAGGCTGGCCGCGTAGACGCTGGCCGCCATGTTCCAGTAGGGGATGTTCATGGGACACGGCGCGGGCACGTCCGGGACGATGGGGCACGAGCCGGACTCGCGGTCACCCGTCAGGCCCCAGTCATCCAGCATGCTGGTCAGCGACGCGGAGCAGTTCCCGCCCCACGCCCGGCCAATGCCACACACGTTCAGGGGGCCCATGTCGTAGTGGGCCTCCTTGAAGAACCCCGTGGACCCCTGCGACTCCTCCACGTAGCGCCGCGGGAACTTGAAGGCGGACAGCTGCGCCCGCGCGTTGCAGGCGATGCCGCCGCCGTCGCTGTAGGCCACGAAGGCGAAGGGGTGCGGATCATACCCCGGGCCGTTGGGCGTGCAGGTCACCTGCATGCCGTCCGTCCGGGTGAAGGCCTGGGTGATGCCCGTGCCCGGGCCCGGCGTGCGGCTGAGCCCGTCGAAGTCCGCGTAGGCGTCGGTCATCGCCGCGGCGGCCTTGACCACGGCCTCGCGTGACGGGTCGGAGTCCCCCGGCCAGTCATGGAGTTCGTAGCCCGGCGCGTCCAGCAGCGCGGCGTGCGTCGCCGCCGTCACCTTCACGGAGAACACGGAGATCTCCGAGAAGTGGATGAGGAAGACGAGCACCGTGGTGAACACCATCATGCCAATGGCCGCTTCCAGCACGGCCTGGCCGCGCGGTGCGCGCCTCGCGCGGGGGCTCATGGCATCCCCCGGTAGCCCTGGGCCTTCAGCGCGTTGTAGGCGTCCGCCGCCCAGCCCACGGAGGAGTCGTTCAGCGCGTCGGTCATGTCCTCGCCGTCCACGTCATCCGTCGCCAGCGTGGCGCGCCAGTAGGGGTTGAGCAGGTTGGGCGGCTCCTTCCAGTGGTCGCGGCGGTGGTAGTAGGTGACGCCCGTGGACACGGAGGTCTGCCGGCTGATGTCCATGCCGCCGAACATGGGCCCCAGGTGCACGCCCCGGTTGTCGAACACCGTGCCGCTGTTGGACGGGTTGAACCGGAAGCGGAACAGCAGGTCCCAGGGGTCTCCGCCGGCCGCCGCTCGCTGGGCGTAGTCGCGCTGGATGACCGCGTAGTTCTTCGGCTGTCCCCAGATGTCCCCTTTGTCCATCAGGTGCAGGCCGTTGTAGTCCATGAACATGGGCCACACGGACGGGCACCGGCCAATGCCCAGCCGCGTGCAGCGGCCCATGTCATGCCGCGTCTGCGCGGGCTCCATGTCCATGCCCAGGCCCGAGGTCGCGGACGGCAGCCACGCGTGGATGTCCGTGCTGTCCATCACGTCCGTGGCGCGCAGCAGCGACGCGCTGATCATGGTGCCGCCGGAGGTCGGCTGGCAGGGCGGACGGCCCCGGTTGAACGTCACCGTGGCGAAGCCGTGGTCATCCGCGTAGGCGGCCCAGTCGCTGGAGCCGAAGCTCGCGTGGTCCGGCATCTCCGACCAGTAGCCGGCGCCAAACCCGACCTCGGACACGAAGACGTCCGGCGGCGTGATGGCCCGCGTCTGGATGCCCGTGGTGACGGCCGCGTCCGCGGTGGGGTAGAGGTTGCGCATCGTCACGAAGCTGTGGCCCCGGCTGCCAATGGCCGCGAAGACGTGGTGCTGGGAGAAGATGTCTGGAATCACCGCGCCCAGGCCCAGGTAGACTTCGTCGATGGCCGTGTTGCTGTTGGAGCTGATCTCCCCGTTGAAGGGACTGCCGCGCTGGGCGTCCTCGACGATGCGGCCGGCCACGCGCTCGCGCTGCATCTCCAGCATGAAGCGCGTGTATTCCAGCGTCTGGCCATCCAGGAACATCAGCTGCGCGGCGCGGCCCAGCAGCATGGAGCGGCGGGCGGCGGGCGCCTCCAGGGCCTCCCACTGCGCCGCCAGCATCGCGTCGTACGACATGAGCCGCAGCACGGACGTGTTGATGGCCGCGATGGCGGCCAGGGAGCAGCCGCAGAAAGCGCTGCAGCCCGAATGAGGGGCACAGCACGGCACCCGCGCCCAGTACGGCGCGGAGGCCATCTGGTAGGCCACCACCGCGGCGCCCACCTGCGAGCGGTAGTAGCTGCTCCAGTTGATGAGGCTGTTGACCGCGGCCTGGGACACCATGTGCCCAATCTGCGCGCGGCTCATCAGCGCCATCTCGTTGAAGACGCGCGCGGTCTGCGCCGCCTGGCTGTAGGCCACGGCGTCCGCGACGGCCTGCGTCTCCATCTTCTCCTTCACCTTGCTGCCCAGCGACAGCGTCAGGCAGACCAGCAGCGTCATCAGCAGCAGGGTGAGGGTGAACAGCACCAACGTCTGGCCACGGGAGAGACGCGGCAGCTTCATAGGACCTCCGGGGCCGGAGCGCAGTTCTGGGTGGTGAAGTAGCGCCGCTGCAACGGCGTCATCATTCGCAGCGAGGCGGACGCCTGGATGGGCATCACGTACTGTTTCACGGCGAACCGGGCCATGACCTCCGCGCGGATCGCCGCCTCCACGTTGAGGACCTCGGTCTGCTGCCACTGCGCCTTCTGCGTGAGCATCAGCGGGTTCTGCGCCGTGTAGTCCTGCCAGCCCCAGCGGGCCAGGACCATGCGGCTGATGACCCAGTCCGCGAACGGAATCTTCAGCGGGAACCAGTAGATGAGCCGCATCTCCAGGCGCCGGATGTCCGCGTCGAACTGGTCGAAGTGGCCGTCGTCGTCGGGCACCGACCCCGCGAAGGGGCTCTCACGGATGAGCCACAGGATTTGGCCGTCGTGGTTGCCATCCGGCCCCGGCACGTAGCGGAACTGGTTGAAGGCGTTGTTGCGGCGCGCCGCGAAGGCCGCCGCCAGCCGCTGGCCCGGCGTGCCGCCACCACCGCCGCCCAGGTACGAATAGAAGCTGGGCAGAAGCGCCACGACCGCCGCGTGCGTCATCGCCTCGCAGTCGCCGTGCCGCACGCTGCCCACGCGCGTGGCGCGGAAGACCGCGTACTCCGCCATCAGGCGGCCCTGCATCATCAGGAAGAGCTGCAGCGTCCCCAGCACGAGGAAGACCACGAGCGGCAAGGTGATGGCTGACTCGACCGCGGCCTGGCCGGACTCGCCTGCTTCACGGGGGGAACGTGCGCGCATACGGAGACTCATCCTGCGGGAGGGGGGAATCTCGCAGTATCCGTCAAGTGACCGCCGACACACCGCGTCGGGGTCCGAGGGGGGACCCGGATTGTCTCAGAGGACAGCGCTCTTGGGAAACTTCCCAGGCAGGTGTGACACCCTGACTGAAACCGTGTGACAGCGCTGTCTCAGCGGGGTTTCAGCCCCTTCGCGTCCAGCTGATACTTCTTCACCAGCCGCTCGATGGACTTGCGGTGCAGCCCGCTCTCCCGGGCGGCGCGGGACAGGTTGCCCTCGCAGCGGGTGAGGACGCTGGTGACGTACTCGCGCTCGAAGTTCTCCAGCAGCTGCTCCTTGGCGTCCTTGAAGGCCAGGTGCTCGTTGAAGGGCAGCGGCCCCTCGCGGGCCTGACCCCGGACGCGCGGGGGCAGATGGGAGGGCAATATCTCCTCGCCCTCGTCGGAGAAGGTCAGCACGTGGGAGAGGACGTTCATCAGCTCGCGCACGTTGCCGGGCCAGGGGTAGGCCATGAGCAGCCCCAGGGCCTCCGCGGAGAAGCGCTTGCGGCCGTGCGTCTCCACCACCTCCGGCTCCGCCAGCGCCTGCTTGAGGATGAGCGGGATGTCGTCCCGGCGCTGGCGCAGGGGCGGCAGCTGGATGTGGATGACGGACAGGCGGAAGTAGAGGTCCTCGCGGAAGTTGCCCTGGGCGATCTCCTTCACCAGGTCGCGGTGGGTCGCGGCGATGACCCGGCAGTCCACCTCGATGACGTCGTTGCCGCCCACCCGGCGCACCTCGCGGTTCTCCAGCACGCGCAAGAGCTTGGGCTGCAGGTCCAGGCGCAGCTCGCCCAGTTCGTCCAGGAAGATGGTGCCGCCCTGCGCACGCTCGAAGGCGCCGGGGCGGCTGGCGGTGGCGCCGGTGAAGGCGCCCTTCTCATGGCCGAACAGCTCGCTTTCGATGAGGTTGGGCGGAATGGCGCCGCAGTCCAGCACCACCATGGGGCCCTTCTTGCGGCCGGACAGCTCATGGATGGCGCTGGAGACCAGCTCCTTCCCGGTGCCCGTCTCCCCCTGGATGATGACGGAGACGTCCATGGGCGCGATGCGTTTGATCAGCCCGAACACCTGCCGCATCTTCACGCTCTGGCCCACCATGCCGCACAGCTCGCCCTCGCGGTCGGGCTCCACCGCCACCTCTTCATCCAGGGGCGCGAAGGTGATGACGGAGGAGCCGGCGCGGATCTGCGAGCCCGGGGACAGGTAGGCCCGTTCGATGCGGCGGCCGTCCAGGAAGGTGCCGTTGGTGGAGTTGAGGTCCACCAGGAGGTAGCCGCGCTCGGTGTACTGCACTTCAAAGTGGTGGCGGCTGGCGGTGCGGTCCTCCACCAGCACCAGGTCGTTGCCCGGGTGGGCCCCGCAGCGAAGCCGCTCCTTGTCGCTGGCCATGGAGCGCCCGGTGTCCGGCCCCGACGTCACCAGCAGCCGGCACTTGTGCAGCTTCACGCTGGCGCGCGGATCCACCACCAGCGTCTCTCCCAGGAGGGGGGACTGGGACGACAGTTCGAGCCCGACGTCTCCGGGATTGGTGTGGATGTCGTCGGGATGGGGGTTGGAGGCGGTCATCAGTGAACGCGAGGATAGCAAAGGGTGCCCACCCACCGTGCCTCCATGCCCGTGCGTGCTAGTGTCCCGCGCCCCGCATGCCCCCCCGAAAAGCCCAGCCGAAGAAGGCGCCCGTCCCGCCTGGCGCGCAGGCACCCGAGCGCGCTGACGCACCGCGACCCAAGCGGCCGCGCGTGAAGAAGACCGTGGCCATCCTGTCCCGCAAGCGCTCGCTGTACTCGACCCGCCGGCTGGTGGAGGCCATCAAGGCCCGGGGCCACCGGGCGCTCGTGTTCGACACGCTGCGCTGCTGCCTGCTGCTGGCCCGCGGCAAGCCGCGCATGACCTACCGCGGCGCGGAGGTGCAGGGCGTGGACGTGGTGATTCCGCGCATTGGCGCGTCCATCACCGCGTACGGCCTGGCGGTGGTGAACCACTTCGAGATGATGGACGTGCCCGTCCTCAACCCGCCCACCGCCATCGCGCGGAGCCGCGACAAGCTGCGCGCGCTCCAGTTCCTCGCGCGCGCGGGGCTGGACATGCCCAGGACGGTGATGGCGCACGACCGCGGCAACGTTCGCAAGCTGGTGCAGGAGGTGGGCGGCCTGCCCGTCATCATCAAGCTGATCAAGGGCACCCAGGGCGTGGGCGTGATGATCGCCCACACGCTGCCGGAGGTGCAGACCATCCTCGACACCTTCTGGGACCTGGGCCAGGAGATCGTCCTGCAGGAGTTCGTCGCGGAGAGCGAGGGCCGCGACGTGCGCGCGCTGGTGGTGGGCGACACCGTGGTGGGCGCCATGCGCCGCAAGGCGAAGAAGGGCGAGTTCCGCTCCAACATCCACCGCGGCGGCGAGGGCCGCGCCATCACCCTGCCCCCGGACTACGTGGAGGCCGCGGTGAAGGCGGCGCGCATCATTGGCCTGGAGGTCGCGGGCGTGGACATGCTGGAGGGCCGTGAGGGCCCGCGCCTGATGGAGATCAACTCCAGCCCCGGCTTCGAGGGACTGGAGGGCGCCACCGGTCAGGACATCGCGGGGCACATCGTGGAGCACGCGTTGGTGTACGCGGGGACCCGGGGAAGCGTGCTGCGCACGAGGGCCGGCCGAGCTTCCTGAACGAGATGTTGTGGTGAGAGCAGGCGCGCGAGCAGCATCTGCGTGCCTGCCCGCCTGCTCCGTGGCGTGCGTGCGGGACTTCACGGTGCGCACGGTGCCTTGGATGCTCCTCAGGAATACGGGAATGCATCCGGGCGTGGTTTGTCCGTGGGTGTTGGCAGCGGCGGGGATGCGCCTCTAATCTGGCGACCCCCGATGAAAACGCTGCACAAGCCGCTGCAGATCACCGTCTACCAGGATGTGCTTTGTGCCTGGTGCTACCTCGCCGACCAACGGTTGGAGGTGCTTCGCCAGGAGTTTGGCGACGCCGTCCGCTGGAGCGTGCGTCCCTACCCCTTGCGTCTGCACGACGTGTTGCCCACGGAGCGCGAAGTGCGCGGGCTGGTGGAAGAGGTGAAGCGCGCACAGCGCGAAACCGACCCCACGGCCGCGCTGCTCTCCACGGACCTGTGGCTCGGCGGTGATCCGCCACGCTCCAGCGTTCCGGCGCTGGCGGCACTGGAGGCAGCGCGGCTCCAGGGGCCCCAGGCGCGGGCCTTCCTCGCGCGGTCCATGCAGCGCGCCGCGCTGGAGCAGGGCGTGAACGTGTCCCGCTCGGATGTCGTGTTCGAGCTGGCGTCGCGTGTGGGCCTGTCCATGAACCAGTTCTCCGCGGCCTTCCGGTCGGAGGAGACGCGCCGGCTCATCTACGACGAGCACCGGCTGGCCGGCAGCCGCGGCGTGCGCGGCGTGCCCACGCTGGTGATTGGCGGCCGCTGGATGCTGTGCGGCCTGCGCGAGCTGTCCGAGTACCGCGAGCACATCCTCGCGTGCCTGGGCAAGGTGGCCGTGCCCCGCTCGGGTTCCTCCGAGCGGCTGGTGCACTGAAGGCCCCAGCCGCTCCGCCCTGGGTCAGGAGCTCGCGCTCTCGTCCCAGGGTGAGCGCACGGCCAGGTACATCCCCGCGGTGAGCAGCTGGACCAGGGCCATGGCGGGGATCACCCCCACGCAGCACACGAAGAACCCCGCCAGCATGATGGCGCCCGACGCCAGCGCCACGGCGAACATGGAGAGCCGCTGGCCGCGCGCCGCCGCCCAGCTGCGGCGCAGCACCTCCAAGGGCGAGGGCGGCGCGTCGTGGAACACGAGCTCCGGCTGGACCAGGTACAGCGGCAGCATCAGGTACGTGAGAGGCCCCACCAGCACCAGGAACCCCAGGCCCATGACGCCCAGGAAGGGCACCAGCGCGTCCAAGAACTGGTACGAGTAGCCTGATTTCAGGCTGAAGCTGTCCATCAGGCCCGTGCCCACGAACGCGAGGATGCTCAGGAAGATGAGCAGGGCCAGCGGAACCAGCACGATGACGAAGACGAGCGTCATGGTCAGCGCGTAGGGCACCGCCTTGTTCATCTGGCTGAAGAGGCGCTCCACGTTCGCGCGGCCTCCCTTCAGCACGTCGAAGCACACGCGCACCATGCCCAGCTGCACCAGCCCCTGCACCAGCTGGTGGGCCACGAGCCCCACCATGCTCAGCACCACGGTGAGCACGACGCTGTCCGCCGCCGCGCCAATGGCCGTGCCCACGTTGATGAGCAGCTGCGCGCCCAGGGACACGCCCAGCATGACGAGCACCGACAGCGACAGCATGGCCCACTCGCGCTGGAACGCCGGCCAGCACACGTCCCACAGCTGGCTGAAGGACCACGTCTCGCGCCCCAGGGGGAACGCGTCGCCGGAGCGCTCCCGGCACGTGGGGCAGTAGCGCGACGTGCCGTCCTGGTTGCACGCGTTGCAGGTGAAGTTGCCGCAGCGCGCGCAGGTGCCCGTGGCCTCCAGCACCGGGTGCAGCGCGCAGTGCGCACCCATCGCGCGTCCGAAATCCACATCCGACATCTGTTCCGTCTCCCCGGCGCGGCGTCCCGGGGGCCGCGTTCCGGGTGTCATATCAGGCGGCCCCCTCCCCTTGCCGGCGGGCGGGCACGCCGGATGAATTTCCGGGACACCCCTGCGTCGGAGGGGGCAGAGGGTTGCGGAGCGGGACGCTTTGAGGGTCCACTTCCGCGCCAGGAGATCCACCATGAACCGCTTGCTCGCCCTGGTCGTCCCCGTGGCCCTGCTGATGGGGACGGGCTGTGTCGTCGAGGCCCACTCGCACCGCCCCGTCCGCCGCGTGGCCTACGTCGCGCCCGTGGCGGAGTACCGGTTCGCCGGAGCGCACCCCGTGCCGGACGACTACGGCGGTGGCTGGTGCCCGGAGGACTACGCCCACGTCCATGACTACCAGCCGCCCACGACGTCCTACGTCTACACGGACGACGTCTACTACTACCGGGGCCCGACGGTGGTCTGGTACTGGGACTACCACCCCATCGCCAGCGGCGGGTACTGCAACCTCCACGGCCGCCACCAGCACGACTACTACCCGCGCGGCTCGTGGGGCGCGGGCTACACGTACGACCGCGGCAGCCGGGGCTACCGCTGGAACAACAGCCACGACGCCTCCGCGGTCCGCGGCGGCCGCAACAACATCGCCCCCTCTCCCCGGC
>NZ_RAWL01000720.1:0-2251 GCF_003668885.1 Corallococcus sp. AB049A
GAACGACCCCACCCGAAATGCCCCCGGCCTCTCACGCATCGCCCACCTCCCTGCCCGCCAAGGGACACGGTGTCGGAAATCCTGAACTTCCGTCCCGTCCGCGCCCCGTGCACACAGGGCCCGGCCGTCCGCCCACCCCTCCGGAGGCAAGGGAAGCGCTGCCACCGCCCTTCAATCGTGTTAGAGCGGCCCCCCATGGCCACGACCCCCGAGAACGATCCCTTGCGCGCACGGCTCCAGCAGATGGAGCAGCAGGCCGAGCAGGGCGGCGGCGCCGACCGCATCGCCAAGCAGCACGAGGCCGGCAAGCTCACGGCCCGCGAGCGCATCGACCTGCTCCTCGACCCCGGCTCCTTCAGCGAGCTGGACAAGTTCGTCACCCACCGCAGCCACGACTTCGGCATGGGCGACAAGAAGATTTTGGGCGACGGCGTCGTCACCGGCTACGGCACGGTGGAGGGCCGCCAGGTCTTCGTCTTCGCCCAGGACTTCACCGTCTTCGGCGGCTCGCTGTCCGGCGCCTACGCCCAGAAGATCTGCAAGATCATGGACCTGGCCACCCGCGTGGGCGCGCCCGTCATCGGGCTCAACGACTCCGGCGGCGCGCGCATCCAGGAAGGCGTGGAGAGCCTGGCCGGCTACGCGGACATCTTCCTGCGCAACACGCTGGCGTCCGGCGTCGTCCCCCAGATTTCGCTCATCCTGGGGCCGTGCGCGGGCGGCGCGGTGTACTCGCCCGCCATCACGGACTTCATCATGATGGTGAAGGACACGTCGTACATGTTCATCACCGGCCCGGACGTCATCAAGACGGTGACGCACGAAGAGGTCTCCAAGGAGTCCCTGGGCGGCGCGCTCACGCACAACCAGAAGTCCGGCGTGGCCCACTTCGCCGCGGAGAACGAGCAGGCCGCCATCGCCATGACGCGCGAGCTGCTCTCGTACCTGCCCTCCAACAACCAGGAGGACCCGCCCGCGCAGCCGTGTGACGACGACCCGTTCCGCGCCGAGGAGTCGCTGAAGACCATTGTCCCGGCGAACCCGAACAAGCCCTACGACATCAAGGAGATCATCCGCGCCATCGTGGACTCCAAGCACTTCTTCGAGGTGCAGGAGCACTTCGCGAAGAACATCGTCGTCGGCTTCGCGCGCATGAACGGCAAGAGCGTGGGCATCGTCGCCAACCAGCCCGCGGTGCTCGCCGGCTGCCTGGACATCGACGCCAGCGTGAAGGCCGCGCGCTTCGTGCGCTTCTGCGACTGCTTCAACATCCCCCTGCTCACCCTGGTGGACGTGCCCGGCTTCCTCCCCGGCACGGACCAGGAGTGGGGCGGCATCATCACCCACGGCGCCAAGCTGCTCTACGCGTACGCGGAAGCCACCGTCCCGAAGATCACGCTCATCACCCGCAAGGCCTACGGCGGCGCGTACGACGTCATGGCGTCCAAGCACATCCGCGCGGACATCAACTACGCCTACCCCACCGCCGAAATCGCCGTGATGGGTCCGGAAGGCGCGGTGAACATCATCTTCCGCAACGAGCTGCTCAAGGCCCAGGACGCCAACGCCGAGCGCAAGAAGCTCACGGACGACTACCGCGACAAGTTCGCCAACCCGTTCAAGGCGGCGGAGCTGGGCTACATCGACGAGGTCATCCGTCCGGAGGAGACCCGCGCCAAGGTCATCCGCGCGCTGGAGATGCTCAAGGACAAGCGGCAGGAGAACCCGCCGCGCAAGCACGGCAACATCCCGCTGTAGAAGTCATCCCGGAACACGCCCGCACGCTCCCGTCGCCTGGGGGGCAGGCGGGCGTGGAGACTTCCGGAAATTCTGAGGTAACGCCGGGGCTTTCACGGGGCCACTCAAGGAGCCACCCCCGTGTCCCAGCAGCGCCGACTCGTTCTCTTCCTCTCCGACGTCGAAGGAAACCTCACCGCCCTGCGTCAGACGCTCAAGGGCGTGTGTGAGGGCCTGGACCTGCCCTGCCCCGAAGTGAAGTGGGTGGAGTCCCGTCCGGAAGCGCTGGCCGACAGCGGGTGGCACGTCGCGGAGATTCCGCTCGTCTCCGGCAAGACGTCCGGCAAGGTGTCCTCTCCCGAAGAGCACGTGGACGCCATGACGCAGGCGCTCTCGCGCGACTTCCGGGACCGCTCCATGGGCATGTACGTGGACCGGGAGCACAGCTACGCGCGCGTCTGCATGGCCGCCCCCAGCCGCCCGCCCCGCGCCATGGAGGGGGAATACCTGGACG
>NZ_RAWL01000721.1:0-2240 GCF_003668885.1 Corallococcus sp. AB049A
GGGCCGGGTGCAGGTGGGGCTGGAGGACCTGCTGCTGGTGCCCACGTCCGGGCACGCGGGGAACCTGGTGGCGCTCAAGGCCCCGGGCTGGACGACCGCGTTCACGGTGCGCGCGGACACGCCGCTGCGCACGCGGCCGGTGGTGCGCGGGCCGCTGGTGTTCGTGCTGGGGCTGGACGGCCGCGTGCTGGCGTGGCGGCTGCGGGTGCCTCCGCCGGCCTGACGTCCGTCAGGCGCCGGTGCTCGCGCCGGCGCTGGCGTTCGCGGCGCCGGAGGACTCCACGAAGTCCAGGTCGCGGTGGAAGGTCTCCGTCAGCCGCGCCAGGGCCACCAGCGCCAGCCCGAAGCACACCGCGCCCACGGCGAGCGCAGCGTGCGCCACGCCCAGCGAGCCCTTGAGCTGGCCGAAGGCGGTGGAGGCAATCACCGCGGAGCCGCGCACGAAGTTGGGCACGGACGTGGCGACGGTGGCGCGGATGTTGGTGCCGAACTGCTCGGCCGCCATGGTGACGAGCACCGCCCAGTAGCCCACGCTCAAGCCAATGAGGAAGGTCAGCGCGTAGATGAGCGCCGGGGTGAGGCCCGGCACCAGGCCGTACACGAGCACCAGCGCGAACCACGCGCACAGGCTGAAGCCCACGGCGCGCTTGCGGCTCTTCATCCACTGGCTCAGCACGCCGGACAGGAAGTCCCCCAGCGTCAGGCCCACGCTGCCGAAGAGGATGGCGTCGCCCGCCGTCACCGTGCCCTGCACGTGCAGGCCCGCCGTCAGCTCCGGGGCGAAGACGAAGAGGATGCCGGTGGTGAAGTAGATGGGCACGCCCACGAGGATGCAGCCCACGTACTTGGAGAAGCGGCCGCCGGTGAGGAGCAGCAGCGCGTTGCCCTTCGACGGTCCGGCCTTTTGCGTGAAGAGGGCGGACTCGGAGACCTTGAAGCGCGCGAAGAGGAGCAGCAGGCCCAGCACGCCGCCCGTCACGTAGGCCGTCTTCCAGTGCAGGTGCTGCGCGACGAGCGCCGCGACGACGACGCCCAGCATGCCCAGCGTGGCGACGACGGTGGTGCCCAGGCCGCGCTTCTCCCTGGGCAGCGACTCCGCGACCAGCGTGATGGCCGCGCCCAGTTCGCCCGCGAGCCCCAGGCCCCCGAGGAACCGGCAGGCGGCGTAGCTGTTCACGTCCCAGACGAAGGGGTTGAGCAGGTTCGCCGCCGAGTACAGCAGGATGGAGCCGAACATCACCGACAGCCGCCCGCGCTTGTCCCCGAGCAGGCCCCAGAAGAGGCCGCCCACCATCATCCCCGCCATCTGCGCGTTGTAGATGAAAAGCCCCTTCTGGAAGATGTCCGAGGGGTCCGTGAGGCCCAGGTCCTTCAGCGACGCGACGCGCACCACGCCGAAGAGCGTGATGTCGAAGAGGTCCACGAAGTAGCCCAGCCCCGCCACGAGGACGGTGAGGTTCAGGACCGAGCGCAGTTCCCGGAGGCGATTCATGGCGCGCGACCCTACCGCTTCTGCTCCGCGCGGGAAGGGACGACTCCGCCATGCCGCCGCCCCCTCCCCTGCGTGACAGGCCATTCACACGGGGCGGAGCTTCCAGAAGAATTCCCTGGAAGGTAGGTTTTACTGCATGTTCGTGTTGGAGGCCGTGGCGTGGCAGCGCGTGATGGGACTGGCCCTGGTGCTGGCGCTCGGCGGCACCGCGTGGGCGGCGGACCCGTGGCGGGCGGTGGCGCGCGTGGCCTCCCTGGAGGACCGCGCACTGCTGGAGCGGGTGCGGGGGCAGAGCAGCGACCTGCCGGTGGTGCTGGAGGCGGAGGCCGGGCCGGCCATGGACGCGGGTCCCGACGGCGCGTGGCGTGAGGCCGAGCGGACGGCCTCGAGGAGGGATGCTCGCGCGGTGCTGTGGTTCACGCGCGAGGGGGCGCGGCTGCGCGTGTCGGTGGCGGCGCCTCGCACGGGCCACCTGTTCGTGCGGACCGCGCGGGTGGAGGGCGCGCCGGAGACGCTGACATGGTCCGTGGGCGCGGAGGCGCTGGCGCTGGCGGTGCGCTCGGCGCTGCGCGCGGTGGACGCGGGTGAGCCGCTGGGCGAGGTCGTCGCGCCTCCTCCTCCACCTCCCGCGCTACCTCCTCCGGAGGTGGCGACGCCTCTCGCGGAGCCCGTGAACAAGGCCTTCCTGCAGGTCGGGCTGCACGCGGCGCTGGACGGTTATCACCCGGGAGGCCAGCAGGGCCTGTCC
>NZ_RAWL01000722.1:0-2235 GCF_003668885.1 Corallococcus sp. AB049A
ATGCTGGACTCTCCAGGCGAGGGGACGGAACCCGGGCAGTGTCGCCACGCTGGAAGGCTCCGGCAACGATGGAATGGGGTCCTGTTCACCGGACGGGGCCGGGAGCGGGCGGTGACTCCCGGGGGCGGCTGGACGTTCATACGTTGCCCGGGACATGAGCGAGCTTACGGACGAGTTGTTGCCCCAGCCGGGGGCGCATGGGTTCGACGGCGGCGACGAGACGCGCAAGCACGAGATGCAGGGCCCGTTCGAGCTGCCACCCGGGCCCGAGGGCTTCTCGTTCGCGCTCTACCAGGCCACGGGCGTGGGGCTGACGCCGGGGCACCGGATGCACCTCTTGGAGAACAGCCAGGTCTTCGACCGGATGTTGGAGGACATCCGCGCGGCGAAGCACAGCGTGCACATGCTCGTGTACATCTGGCGGCCGTGCGAGCTGTCGGACCGGTTCGTGGAGGCGCTGATGGAGCGCTCGCGCGCGGGCGTGCAGTGCCGCGTGGTGGTGGACCCGGTGGGCAGCGAGGAGACGACCGGGGACAAGGACTTTGATCAGCAGGTGGAGAAGCGCCTCACGGACGCGGGCGTGGAGGTGCACTACTACCGGCTGCTGGCGGGCAAGGTGCTGGGGCGGCTCTTGAGCCGGTCGCACCAGAAGATCGTCGTGGTGGACGGGCGCGTCGCTTACACGGGTGGCTTTGGCATCTGGAAGGTGTGGGAAGGGGAGGGGCTGAAGCCGGACAACTGGCGCGACACGCACATCCGGGTGGAGGGACCGGAGGTGGCGCGCATCCAGGTGACGTTCTCCAAGCACTGGATTGAATCCGGCGGCGGGTTCCTGCCGCGCGAGTGCTTCCCGAAGCTGGAGGCGGATGGCGGCGGGTGCGCGGCGTTCATCGACAGCTCCGGGCGGTTGGGCATCACCGAGGCGGAGCGGATGGTGCGGCTGGTGGTGGCGGCGGCGACGAAGCGGCTGTGGATCGCCAATGCGTACTTCACGCCGCCCAACGACGTCCTGGAGCAGCTGGAGGTGAAGGTCCGGCAGGGCGTGGACGTGCGGGTGATGGGCCCGGGGCCGGAGCATGACGTGCCGGTGGTGCGTGCGTCGCAGCGGTCCACGTATGAGCGGCTGCTCGCGGCGGGGGTGCGCATCTGGGAGTACCAGCCGGCGATGCTGCACTCGAAGACGATGCTGGTGGATGACTGGCTGTGCGTCGTGGGCTCCACGAACCTGGATTCGCTGTCGCTCAACAAGTTGAGCGAAGGGTCGCTGGTGTTCGAGGACCGGGAGATCGCCGCGAAGATGGAGGTGTGCTGGGAGAAGGACGTGCGGCACTCGAAGGAGATTTCGCTGGAGAACGGCGGACGGACGAACCCATGGCGCCGGTTCGCGCGGCGGGCCACGCAGTGGGCGGGGCACGACCGCTGAGTTTCAGCGGTGGGAGGTGACGCCCTCCTGCCGGCAGTAGGGGAGGACAGGGCAGGTGGAGCACCTGGGCCGCGAGCCGGTGCACACGTGTTTGCCAAAGGGGACCAGGAGCCGGTTGAGCTCCACCCAGTAGGGGCGCGGGAGCACGGCTTCGAGCGCGGCGAGCGTGCGCTCCGGCGTGGAGGCCTTCACGTAACCCCAGCGGTTGGTGACGCGGTGGACGTGGATGTCCACGCTGATGACCTCGTGGCCGCAAGCGATGCCGAGCGCCAGGTGCGCGCACTTGGGGCCCACGCCCTTGAAGGACTGGAGCACGTCCGGATCCGCGGGCAGCTGGCCGTGGAACTCGTCACGCGTGCGCACGGCGATGGCGTGGACCTGGTGGGCCTTGCCTTCGTGGAAGGTGACGGGGCGGATGAGCGCGTCGATTTCCGCGGGCGTGAGGCGCGCGAGGGCTTCGGGTGTGTGCGCGCGGCCGAGGAGCCGGAGCGAGGCGGGGAGGCTGACTTCATCGAGCGTGCGGATGGAGAGGATGCACGCGATGAGCTGTTCGAAGAGGGAGCCGTGGCCCTTCGCGGCGAGCTCGAACATGGCCGCGTCCGCGAAGGCGCGGACCTCATGGCGCACGCGGCGCAGGACCTCTTCGATGTCGAACGGGAGCTTGTCCGTGTCCGGCGTGGAGGGCACGGCCTGCGCGGTGCGGGCGCTCTGGGCGCGAGGCGCACGCCGTGGACCTGTCGCCGTCTGCTTCCTGGCCGCCATGCGGGCCTCCTGACCTGGGAAGTTGGGTCCGGAGGCCGTGAGGGGCCGGG
>NZ_RAWL01000723.1:0-2216 GCF_003668885.1 Corallococcus sp. AB049A
GCTCGGACAGGGGGTGGGCGCACGCGCCATCCACGACAGGCTGCGGCTGGAGGTGGAGGGCTTCGCGGCGAGCTACTCGGCCGTGAAGCGCATGGTGCGGCAGTTGCGCAAGGCCCAGGGCGTGCGGGCCGAGGAGGTCGCGATTCCTGTCATCACCGCGCCCGGAGAAGTGGCGCAGGTGGACTTCGGCTACGTCGGCCAGTTGCTGTGCCCACGGCAGAAGGTGCTGCGCAAGGCGTGGGTCTTCGTGCTGGTCCTAGCGCACAGCCGCTACCTGGTGGCCGACGTCGTCTTCGAGCAGTCACTGCCGACGTGGCTGCGGCTGCACGTCGAGGCGTTCGAGCAGCTGGGCGGCGTGGTGGAGACGGTGGTGCCGGACAACCTGAAGGCCGCCGTGCTGAGAGCGGCCTTCACTCCGGACGTGCCGTCCGCCCTCAATCGCAGCTACCGAGAGGTGGCGCGGCACTACGGCTTCAAGGTGGACCCGACGCCGCCGTACGCGCCCCAGAAGAAGGGCAAGGTGGAGGCGGGCGTCAAGTACGTGCAGTCCAACTTCTTCAAGGGCCGCCAGGGGCAGGACGTGGACGTCGTGCGCGCGGACTTGAAGAAGTGGCTGGCCCAGGTGGCCAACGTCCGGCGCCACGGCAAGACGGGCCGGCGCCCGGTGGACGTCTTCGGCGAGGAGGAGCTGCCCGCCCTGCGGCCACTGCCCACCCGGCGCTTCACCCCCGTCGTCTGGAAGCCCGCGAGAGTCCACCAGGACAGCCACGTCCTCTTCGACAGGCGCTTCTACTCGGTGCCCTGGCGCCTGGTGGGCAGCGACGTCTGGCTGCGCGTCACCGAGGCCAGCCTGGAGGTGTACGCGGACGACGTGCGCGTGGCCACGCACGCCCGGCGCGGCACGGGCCTCTACAGCACCTGCGAGGAGCACCTGCCCCAGCACCGCGCCGACCTGCGCCACCGCAGCCGCGGCTACTGGGAGGCACGCGCGGCGCAGCTGGGCGAGGAGGTGCTCACGTACGTGCGCGCCGTCTTCGACTCCGATGAGGTGTTGTCGCAGCTGCGCGCGGTGCAGGCCATCGTCACGCACCTGGAAGGCTTCCCGCCCGAGCGCGCACGCGCGGCCGCCCGGCGCGCCCACTACTACGGCACGTACAGCTACGGAGGCCTCAAGAACCTCCTGCGCCAGGGACTGGACTTGCAGCCGCTCCCCCTGGCCCTCGCCGCCCCCGCGACGTCCTCACTTCCTCAGCCGCGCTTCGCACGCAGCGTGGCCGAGTTGCTGCACCACCCCGCCGTGCCCCAGGAGCCCGAAATTGAGTCCCACTGACGAGCTGATTCCCATGCTCAAGAAGCTGCGCCTGTCCGGCGTCCTCCAGTCGCTGCAACTGCGCACCCAGCAGGCCGTGGACGACAACCTCTCCCACTCCGAATTTCTCTACCGCCTCTTGGGCGACGAGGTGGAGCGTCGCGACTCCAAGCAGCTGTCGCAGCGCGTGCGCCGCGCGTCCTTCGAGCACGCCCGGACGCTCGAGGACTTCGACTTCCACTTCAACCCCAGCGTCCCCAAGGCCAAGGTGCTGGAGTTGGGCACGTGCGGCTTCCTGGAGCGCCACGACAACGTCCTCATCGTCGGCCCCACCGGCGTCGGCAAGTCCCACCTGGCCCAGGCCCTCGGCCACCGTGCCTGCCGTGCTGGCTACAGCGCCCTCTACGTCGGTGCCCACGAGATGCTCATGCAACTGCGAGCCGCCCGGGGCGATGGCAGCTACGAGAAGCGCCTCTTGCGCTTTACCTCGCCCGACCTGCTCCTCATCGATGACCTGGGCCTGCGCGGCCTGACGCAGGATGAACCGGTGGACCTCTACGAGGTGGTCCGCCAGCGGTACGAGCGCAAGAGCACCGTCATCACCTCCAACCGCGCCATCGAGGAGTGGCCGCCGCTCTTTGGCGACCCGCTGATGGCCAGCGCCGCCATGGACCGGCTGCTCCACCATGCCCACGTCCTGGTCATCGAAGGCGACAGTTACCGCAATCCGCCCCCGGCTCGGCGGCGAAAGCCCTCCGCTACCGAGGCCCGTTAGGCACCAGGGCGATCCGCTTGGCCGACCCCAATCTCGTCAGCGCCGCGAACTCGAGCACCGGCTCCCTGACGAACTCACCAGGGCGATCCGCTTGGCCGACCCTCACGCGATCCATGCCCCCGGTCCTTGACA
>NZ_RAWL01000724.1:0-2201 GCF_003668885.1 Corallococcus sp. AB049A
CACCGGACGCTGCCTCCGACGCTGAACTTCACGAAGCCGCATCCGATGCTGGAGCTGGAGGGCAGTCCCTTCCAGGTGGTGGCGAGCGCGCGTGCATGGGAGGGGCCGCTGCCGCTGCGTGCGGGAGTGACGGCGCTGGGGATTGGAGGCACGAACGCGCACGTGGTGTTGCAGGAGGCTCCGGCCCTTCCGGAGACGGATGCGCCCCGGCGTGGGGAAGAGGTGCTGCTCTTGTCCGCGAAGACGGAGGGGGCGCTGGAGCGGATGACCTCGGCGCTCGCGGAGCGTGTCCAGGGGGCTTCGGGCGCCGGGCTCGCGGACGTCGCGCATACGTTGCAGGTGGGACGGGCTCGCTTCCCTTGGCGCCGCTTCGTCGTGGTCCGTCAGGGAGAGGACGCGGCGGCGCTCCTGACGGGAAAGCCCGGTGCCGTGTTCGACGAGGGCGAAGCCCGTGGGGTGGCCTTCCTGTTCCCGGGCGGCGGTGCGCAGCGGGTGAACATGGGCGAGGCGTTCCTTCGTGAGCCCGCGTTCCGCGCGGCCATTGATACGTGCGCGGAGTGGCTTCGCGGTCCCCTGGGCGCCGACCTCCGCGACATCCTCTTCGCGGGACCCGAGCGCTTCGATGCGGCGGCCCGTGAGCTGGACCGGCCGCTGTGGTCCCAGCCCGCGTTGTTCGTCTGTGACTGGGCGCTCGCGCAGCTGTGGCTGTCGTGGGGCGTGAAGCCGGAGGCGCTGCTGGGGCACTCGCTTGGCGAATACGTGGCCGCGTGCCTCGCGGGCGTGTTCACGCTGGAGGAGGCGCTGGGGCTCGTCGTTGCTCGCGGGCGGTTGATGGAGGCGATGCCTCCGGGCGGCATGGTGTCCGTGCTCGCGCCCGTGGAGCAGGTCTCGGAGTTGGTGGGCGCGGCTGTGTCGGTGGCGGCCATCAACGGACCGGAGACCTGTGTCCTCTCCGGGCCTGTGCAGGAGCTGGAGGCCGCGGAGCAGGCGCTGACGGCCCGGGGGCATCGAGCACAAGCGGGTGCGCTACGCGCGCGCCGCGCACTCGGCAATGCTGGAGCCGTACCTGGAGGGCTTCGCTCGGGAGGTGGCCCGGGTGAAGCTCCGCGCGCCTTCGCTGCCCGTCGTGTCCAGCCTCACCGGCCGGTGGCTCCAGGAGCGCGAGGCGACGTCTCCGGACTACTGGGTCCGGCACCTGCGGCACACGGTCCGCTTCTCCGACGCGCTGGCCTGCCTGCTGGAGTCCGGAGACCGCGCACTGATTGAAGTGGGACCGGGCACGACGCTCACCGCGCTCGCGAGGCAGCACCCGGTTCGCAAGACGCAGCCCGTGCTGGCCACCCTGCCGACGAAGGGGGATGCACCTGGAAGCGCCCTGGCCGCCCTGGGCGAAGCCTGGGCCGCGGGCGTGGACGTGGATTGGGAACGCATCCGGGACGGCGAGCGGCGCCGGCGCGTGGACCTGCCGACCTACAGCTTCGACCGCGAGCACTACAGCCTGGATGACGCCGCGCCGGCCCCCATCTCACGCGAGGCCATGGCGGCCCGGGCGAAGGCGACCGTTCCCCCGAAGGCACGGGCTCCGCGCCGGAGTGAGCGCGTGGCCCCTCGCGACGCCACGGAGCAGACCCTGGTCGAGTGCTTCCAGACGCTGTTCCGCCTGGACGACGTGGGCATCCACGATGACTTCTTCGCGCTGGGCGGCGATTCGCTGGTCGCGCTCCGGCTGCTCGCGATGATCTCCGAGCGCTTCGGCAAGCGGCTCGCGCTGAAGGAGATGCTGACCGCGCCCACGGTGGAGTTGCTGGCGCGGAAGCTGGGCGGACAGGAGGAGTCGCGCGCCCTGCCTCCCGGTGTCGCGCTGCTTCAGCAGGGCACTCGCGGTCCGCCGCTGTTCTTCGTGCACGGGGCCGGAGGCCAGGCGGTGTTCTACCGGGAGCTGGCGGGCGCCATCGACCCGGGCCGGACCGCGCATGCCTTCGAGGCTCGGGGCCTGGAGCCGGATGGGCCGCTGCACACGTCCGTCGACGAGATGGCGACGGCCTACCTGGAGGGCCTGCGCGCGTTGCAGCCCTCGGGGCCGTACTTGCTGGTGGGGGCTTCGTTCGGCGGCGCGGTCGTCTACGAGATGGCCCGCAGGCTGAAGGCGGAAGGCCACGCGGTGCCGCTGTGCGCGATGCTCGACACGCCGGGCCCCGGGG
>NZ_RAWL01000725.1:0-2197 GCF_003668885.1 Corallococcus sp. AB049A
CTGTCCCACCACGCGGGTCCGCGAATCCTGACCTTGCGAGGAGGACGGGTCAGGGAGAAAGTGCTCCCGTGTTGATCCCCTTCCTCGCCGCGCTCACCCTGGTGGTCGCCCAGGCGCCCGCGCCTCCCTCCTCCGCGAAACCCGTCACCGTGTTGCTGGCGCCCACGGACGTGACGCGGGGAACGCCGCGCTACCTCGTTGGAACCGCCCAGGAGCATGTGGCCGAGCAGCTCAAGGCCCGGGGCCTGGAGGTGATCCGCGTGGAGGACGTGACGCGCACGCTGCCGAAGAGGAAGCGCACGGCGATGATGCGCTGCAACCGCACGCAGCCGTCCTGCATCGCGTCGCTGGGCGTGGCGGCGAAGACGGACGTGGTGATGGTGACGGAGATTGGCCCGTACCTGAACGCGTACAAGGCGGGCGTGCGCGTGTACACGGCGCAGGACGGCGCGCCGCTGGTGGAGCAGTCCGTCCCCGGCGTGAGCGAGGACCAGGTGCTGGACGCGCTCAACAAGTCGCTGGACGTGGTGGTGCCGCGCACGCTGCGGGTCCTGCGTCCGGAGCCGGTGGCGCCGCCGGTGACGCCGCCGGTGGCGCAGCAGACGCCCAACGTGACGCCGGGCGTGAAGCAGCCGGTGCCGGGGCCGGACCTGACGCCGGGCGTGCAGCCGCCCACGGAGCTGGGGCTGACGGACACGCCGACGGTGGAGACGCCGGGACGGCGCAAGTGGGCCTGGGTGCCGGCGGCGGGCGGCGTGGTGCTCGCGGGCGTGGGGACGGTGTTCTTCGTGCAGTCGCGCGGCAAGTACAACGAGCTGACCGAGGGCACGGGGCCGCTGCCGGACGGGCAGGACGTGAAGAACTCCGGCAAGCGCGCGCAGACGATTGGCGTGGTGGGGATTGGCGTGGGCGCGGCGGCCATCGCGGCGGGCGCGCTGATGTACTTCCTGCCGGTGAAAGAGACGAACGTTCAGCCGTCCGTGACGCTCACGCCGCAAGGCGGTGGTTTGAGTCTGGCCGGGACGTGGCAGTGAGCTCGGGGAGAACCATGCGAAACCTCTGGAAGGTCGGCGCGCTGAGCGCGGTGTTCGGTGCGGTGCTCGGCATGGGTGGCTGCCAGGACTTCGACGCGGCCTATGAGGAATGCCAGGACGCGGGCCGCTGTGACGTGAAGGACGGCGGTGGTGGTGGAGATGGAGGTAGCGACGCGGGCGATGCCGGTGACGCGGGCTATGACTGCGTCCCGAGCAGCGGGCCGGACTTCCCCGACGAATTGGGGAAGGACACGGACTGCGATGGCGTGGATGGTGACCCCGCGCTGGGCTTCTTCGTGGATCCGCTGTCGGGGAGTGACGACGTGGGGACCCAGGGTACCCGGGACGCACCGCTGAAGACCGTCTCCCGAGCGCTCCAGTTGGTCGGCCAGTCCGACGGCGGCAAGAGCCTCGTGTACCTCGCGACGGGAACGTACTCCGAGCCCACGCCCCTGGAGGTCACGGTGCCCGTGTCCCTGCATGGCGGCTATGAGCACAGCGGGACGAACTGGCTGCGTCCGAAGAGTGAAGCCAGCAGTGTCCTCGTGGGCGCGCCGTACGCGGTCACGGTGCGAAACGTCATCAAGGGCCCCGTGCTCTTCGACCGGATCCACATCCGCTCGACCACGCTTGGCACCTCGGGAGCTCCGTCCGTCGCGCTTCGCGCTGTGAACGTGCAGGAGCTGCGGCTGCGCGACTCCATCGTGGAGGCGGGCCGAGGCGCGAATGGCACGGATGGCCCGGCGGGTGACGCGGGAGTGGCCGGCGGCCAGGGCTTCCCGGGCGACGACGGAACGCTCACCAACTCGCCCGAGGGCGGAGATGGAGGCATCGCGAGCTGCGAGGGCGCCTTCGAAGGCGGCCGCGGTGGTGGCGGTGGCATCCTCAACAGCGGGGGGCTCGGCGCGACCGGGACCCCGGACGTCGATGGCGGCACGGGAGGAACGCGTGGCGCGGTGGGCACCGTGGATGCATGCGTCAACAACCGCTGCAACTGCGAGGCAGGAGACGGTGGAACCGGAAGCCGCGGTCCCGATGGGCATGAGGGCACACCGGGGATGGATGGAGGCGCGGGACCGGGCCTCATGCGTCCTGAAGCGGTCTGGCAGGACCAGCAGACAGGGGCCAGCGGCCGCAATGGCGGCAACGGTGGAGGCGGAGGT
>NZ_RAWL01000726.1:0-2197 GCF_003668885.1 Corallococcus sp. AB049A
GTTCCCTTCCCCACCTCCGCCGCCAGCGCGAGCATCAACGCGACGCCCTGTGACGGCCGCATCCGCAGCCGTTCGTCCGCGAAGCCTCCCGTGAGGGTCAGCGTGCTCTCCGCGACCCACAGCCGGTTCATCGCCTCCGGCTTGCGCGCGCTCACGAAGTCCCGCGCCGCGCGCAGGTTTCCCGGCTGGGTCGTGGCGAGGAAGTCGTCATCCACCGCCACCACCACCGCGCGCCCCACGTCGTGCACCACGTCCAGCACGCGGCCGTACGCCAGGCGCGTGCCCTCGCGGCGTCCGTCCGCCACGCCCACGCCACAGGGGATGATCCGCGCGGACGGGAAGCGCTGCTGGATGCGCGCATACAACGCCTGCACCAGCGGGCTGCCCGTGGGCTCCACCAGGAAGCGCAGCCCCGCGCCCCCGTCCTCGCGCCTGGCCCGCTCGCGCAGCGCATCCCTCACCGTGCTCCACGCGGCCTCCACGCCTTGAAGCCGCGCGGTCTTCGCCCTCGCGGGGTCGTAGAGGCCCAGCAGCGCCGCCTGTTCGAAGACGCCCGCCGCACCCAGGCTCGCGGGGTGCAGCGGGTTGCCCTCCACCTTCGTGGGCCGCCCCTCATGGCTCTCCACCACCAGCCCCACCGTGCGGCCGTTCCACTCCAGCCCCGTGGCGAAGTGCAGCGGCACGCCCGGCGTCAGCCCCTCCGGTGGCGTCGAGTACGGGAGGATCTTCTCCGGCGGCTGACGGAAGCACCCGCTGAAGCCCGCCGCGGCCAGTGACGCCGCCGCCAGTTGCAGGAAGGTGCGCCGCGCCACGCCCTCGGGCGGGAGCATCGCGCCGGGGGGATGCTCGCGCGACACGGCCTCGTCACCGGGTCCTCCCGCGTGCCACTCCTCCAGGCTCCTCCACGCGCGCGCCGGCTCCGGCGCGTCAGGGACATCCGTCCGTGCGGGGTCGGTCAGAAGTGGCATGTGTTGCAATCCGTGCGAGGGGACACACCGAGCGCGGCCTGCACCGCGCGGCCCGTCTCCCTCGGGTCTCCGGGGGGACGCCACGTGAGGTTCGCGACCTCCGACAGGGGACGCAGCCACGGCGTCGGGTCGCGGTGACAGTCCAGGCACCAGCCCATGGTGAGCGGCGCCACCTGCTGCACCGCCGGCATCGTGTCCACGCGGCCGTGACAGGTGACGCAGCCCACGCCCTTGTTCACGTGGATCTGATGGCTGAACCAGACGTAGTCCGGCAGCGCGTGCACCCGGTTCCACGGCAGCGCCGTGCCGTCGAAGCCACTGGCGCGCACCGGCTCCAGCCGCTCGCTCTGGTTCCACACCTGCGCATGGCACCCCAGGCAGCGCTGCGTGGGCGGCACTCCCGCCACCGGCGAACGCCACGCGCCCTCATGGCAGTAGCCGCAGGGGATGCCCTCATCGCCCACGTGGTGGCGGTGGTCGAAGGGGAGCGGCTGCTCGCGAGGCGAGAACGAGCCCCGCCCCAACGGGTTGCGCGCGAGGAGCAGCAGCCCCGCCAGCGACACCGCGGGCACACCCAGGGCCAGGGCGATGAGCGCCCGCAGCACCGAGTCGGTCCCCGGGCGGAACAGCGGAGCCATGTCCCTCCCCCCATCCAGCGTGGAGCCTCCGCGGGCCTGAGCGCGGAAGGCGGCACGACTTTGGGCGAGGTCTCTCGGCCACCACCAGCCCCCCGTTCGCGGCCCGTCGCGTTTCACACGCCCCCGGCGCGCGTCGTCCGTAAGTCCACAGGAAGGCCACCCGCCGGAGCAGTCCGCATGCGCGCGATGAACGGTGCTCGCGGGCGCGTCCCGATGCACGACAGCGTGAGCACCGGCACCCACGCTGGCACCTCGCGCGAGCACTCCACGGAACGCGCGGCCACGAGCTCCCAGCCACGGCGCATCACGCCCGCGAGCGTACCGGCGCGCGAGATGGAATCACTCGCGAGCAGCCCAGGCGCCCGCGCCTCAGGACGGCAGCGTGCGCCCGCGCATGGGCACGGAGGCCGTCATCACCGACGCCGCGCCCACGTACACGTCCACCGGCGACAGCGGCCCGGAGGCAGGCAGCGCCGCCAGCTCGCGCACCACCGCATCCTGTCCGTGACAGGCCACGCCGTGCTTCAGGCAGTCGCGCAGCGCGCCCTGGAACCCCGCGGCCGAGTCCACCCCGCGAGCATCCCCCAGCAC
>NZ_RAWL01000727.1:0-2193 GCF_003668885.1 Corallococcus sp. AB049A
GTGCGTCAGGGCTTCCACGCCTCCCGCCGACGTGCCGAGGACGATGGCGTCGACGCGGCCAGCGGGCGGTGCGGAGGGGCGGTGTGGAGTGGGCATGGGCGGCGGGTCCTCTAGCGTTTCTGGTAGAGCCGGTCCTCGGGGACGACAGGGGTGAAGGACGCCTCGTGCGAGGAGAAGCGCAGCGACTCGCGCGCCCCCAGGCCCAGGAACCCCTTGTGACAGAGCGACTCCGCGAACAGGCCCAGCGCGCGCTCCTGCAGGTCGCGGTTGAAGTAGATGAGCACGTTGCGGCACGACAAGAGCTGCACCTCCGCGAAGACGCTGTCGGTGGCCAGGCTGTGGTCGGAGAAGACGATGTGGCTCTTGAGTGAGCGGTCGAACACCGCGCCGCCGTACGCGGCCGTGTAGTAGTCCGACAGCGACGTGCGCGCGCCGGACAGCTGGTGGTTCTGGGTGAAGGACGCGACGCGGTCCACCGCGTACACACCGGCCTCCGCGCTCTGGAGCGCGGTGGGGTTGATGTCCGTGGCGTAGATGAGCGTGCGCTCCAGAAGACCCTCCTCCCGCAGGAGGATGGCCAGCGACCAGGCCTCCTCCCCGGTGCTGCACCCGGCCACCCACACCTTGAGCGACGGATAGGTGTGCAGGACGGGCACCACGTGCTCGCGCAGGCCGCGGAAGTAGGACGGGTCGCGGAACAGCTCGCTCACCTGCACCGTGAGGTAGTCCAGCAGTACGGGGAACAGCGTGGGCTCGTGCAGCACCCGGTCCTGGAGCTGGGACAGCGTGGCGCAGCCGAAGTGGTCCGCGGCCTGGGCCAGCCGGCGCGTGAGCGACGACAGCGCGTAGCCGCGGAAGTCGTAGTGGTACTTCAGATAGAGCGCCTCGAGCAGCAGCCGCAGCTCGATGTCGAACTCCTTCGTCGCCACGTCGAGCATCGGAAGGCCTCACCCCTTGGGCATCCAGACGCGCAGGAGCGACAGCAGCTTCTCCACGTCCAGCGGTTTGGCGATGTAGTCGTTGGCGCCGGCCTGGAGGCACTTCTCCTGGTCGTCGCGCATGGCCTTCGCGGTGAGCGCGATGATGGGCAGCTTGCGCAGTGCCTCGTGCTTGCGGATCTCGCGCGTGGCGGTGAGGCCGTCCATCTCCGGCATCATCACGTCCATCAGCACCAGGTCCACGGCGAGCTGGGGCTGGGCCAGGCTCTTCGTCAGCAGGGCCAGGGCCTCCTTGCCGTTGCGGGCGATTTCGACCTTCGCGCCCCGGGGCTCCAGCACGCGGGAGAGCGCGAAGATGTTCCGCACGTCGTCCTCCACCACGAGGATGCGGCGGCCCTCCAGCGTGGACTCGCGGTCGCGCGCGGCCTGGAGCATGCGCTGGTGCTCCGGCGGCAGGCGCGACTCCACCTGGTGCAGGAACAGCGTCACCTCATCCAGCAGCCGCTCCGGTGAGCGCACGCCCTTGATGATGATGGAGCGGGAGAAGCGGCGCAGGCGCTGCTCCTCGTCGCGGCTGAGCGTGTGGCCCGTGTAGACGATGACGGGCGGGAAGGACACGGCCTCCTCGGCGGCCATCCTCTCCAGCAGTTCGTGGCCGCTGAGGTCCGGCAGGTGCAGGTCCATCACCATGCAGTCGAACGTGTGCTCGCGCAGCCGCTGGAGCGCGGCGTGCGCGGTGGCCACGCACTCCACCTCCACGCCTTCGGTCTCCAGCAGCTTCTGGAGGCTGTCGCGCTGGCGGGCGTCGTCCTCCAGCACCAGCACCCGGCGGGAGCCCGGCGCGGACTTCGTCTCCAGCGTGCGGAAGACGTCCAGCAGCTGTTCGCGCTGCACGGGCTTGAGCGCGACGCCCACCGCGCCCAATTCCAGCGCCTCCCGCGTCCGGTCCGACGCGGACAGCACGTGCACGGGGATGTGGCGCGTGCGCGGGTTGCGCTTGAGCTGATCCAGCACCGTGAGGCCGGAGTGGTCCGGCAGGTTCATGTCCAGGAGGATGGCGTGCGGCGCGTGGCCGGCCGCGGCCTCCAGGCCATCCGTGGCGGTGGTGGCGAGGATGCACTGGAAGCCCAGCTCCCGCGCCAGGTCGCGCAGGATGAGGGCGAAGCGCGCGTCGTCCTCCACCACCAGCAGCACGCGCGAGCCGGCGGTGATGCGCTCGCGGTCGTCCTCCAGGCCGGGCGGCGGGGCGGGGACG
>NZ_RAWL01000728.1:0-2175 GCF_003668885.1 Corallococcus sp. AB049A
GCCTGGAGCCGCCCCCGGTGGCGGGCGGCGCGCAGTCCTTCGGCGCGGGCTTACAGTCCTGCGTCGACGGGGGCGGACGGCTGCCCGGGCGCTCCGGGCGTCCGTACTTCGCGAACTCCGAGGCCAGCCGCTTGGACTCCTGCTGGAGGCTGCGCAGGTCGAAGCGGTCATCGTTGAAGGCCGGCACCGGCAGCTGGAGGAACGTCGACTTCGCCGTGTCCAGCTGTTCGAAGAAGGTCCGGTTGTCGACGAGGAACTTCGCCGCGTCCCGCAGCGAGGGCGACACGTTCTTGTCCTGCGAGATGCGCTGGAGGTCCGCGTGCGACAGCGTGCCGTCCTTCTTGCCGTCCAGCAGGTCCAGGTAGCCGAAGTTCGCCTCCAGCGTGCGCAGCGAGTCCGCGTAGTCCAGCAGCTTGGGATCCAACGGGCTGCGGCTTCCGGACGTGCCCCCCGCCTGCGTGGACCCGGACGACGCGGTGCCCGGGGCGTAGCCCATGCCCGCCTTCGCCGCGTCCTGGGGTGCGCAGTACTCCGTCTTCGCGGACGGGTGCTTCTTCAGCTCATCCGCCACGCCCAGCGCGCCGCTGGCCGCCATCATCACGTTGCCGCTCATCACCCCCGCGGCCGTCTTGATGGAGTTCGTGAGGACGGGGGGAAGCCCCAGGGCGTCCCCCGCCAGGTCGGCCACGGCGGTCATGGGACCGCCCAGCAGGTTCGCCACGCCTTTCAGGATGTCGAGCATCGCTACTCCCGCGCGGCGGGTTGAAGTGGGTGCCGCGCGCCGTCTCTTCGGACGCGGACGGGCATTGCAGCGGCGGTGCCGGGCGCGGCCGCGCGCGGGGCGAGTCGAAACGCGGGGTTGGACAGCCAGGCCCCTCCGCCGCGTCCCCACTCACGGACGGGTCGGTCCGCCCGGGAGGATTGCGGCTAGAGTCCCGCGCCCATGCGCACCTTCGGGCTCGACTACGGCACCAAGACCATCGGGGTGGCCGTCTCGGATGGACTGGGGCTCACCGCCCAGGCGGTCACCACCGTGCGGCGCACCTCGCTCAAGGGGGACCTGGCGGAGCTGTCCCGGCTGGTGAAGGAGCACGAGGTGACGCGCTTCGTCCTGGGGCTGCCCCTCAACATGAACGGCTCGGAGGGGCCCCGCGCGGAGGCCACGCGCAAGTTCGCGCAGGTGCTGGAGAGCGCGCTCGGCCTGCCCGTGGAGCTGTGGGACGAGCGGCTGTCCACCGTGGCCGCCCAGCGCACCCTGCTGGAAGCGGACGTGCGCCGGGAGAAGCGGCGGGAGGTGATTGATCAGCTCGCCGCGCAGTTCATCCTGCAGGGCTGGCTGGACGCGCACCGCCCCAAGGACGACGACGGCTACGACGACAACTACGACCCGGAGGGCTGAAGCCCTCGCCTGACTACGGCTGGCGCCGGTACACGTGCAGCGGGGCGGAGAACCCGTCCTGCTCCTGGTACACCACGCCGTCCAGCGTCAGCGTGCGCCCGTCCAGCGTCACGCCCGGGTCCTTCACCAGCTTGCCGCCGTCGAAGCGCACCAGCACCTCCGGCCGCGCGTCCTGCAGGCGCTGGCGGAACGTGTCCCAGCGCACGCGCGCCATGCGCATCTCCGGCAGCGTGGAGAAGAAGGCCACCTGCAGGTCCATGTAGCGCGGATCATCATCGATGGCCGCCGCGCCGCCCTTCGCCGCCACCTCCTCCTTGAGGAAGCGCGCCACCTGCATCACCGCCACGGGGTTCGTGGACGTGGGGCTCACCGGGCGCAGCGAGTCATGCAGCCCGCCCTCCGTGCGGAACGTGTAGAGGCCCAGCGCCACCGGCATCACCACCGCCAGCACCGCGCTCACGCCCACCACCGCGCGGCGCGCGAAGGGCCCCTTGTTACCCACCAGCGCCGCCAGGCCCGGCGCCATGAACACCGGCAGCAGCACCAGCTGCGTCACCGTGAAGCGGGCCAGGGGCACGAAGTTCAGGAGCACCGCCGCGCGCAGCGTGAAGTACACCGTGGGCAGCACCGCCATCACCACCAGCCAGCGCGTCTCCGGGTGCTTCTTCCACGCGCGCACCATGCCCACGCCGCCCAGCAGCGCCACGCCCGGCGTCAGCGTGAAGAGCGCCACCGCGGGCCAGAACCCCAGCTGCTGCAGCCGCCAGCCAATCGCC
>NZ_RAWL01000729.1:0-2174 GCF_003668885.1 Corallococcus sp. AB049A
CGTGTGGACGCGGCCCGGGGGCGGGAGGGCGCATGGGCCGCAAACACATCCTCATCACCGGGGGCGCGGGTTTCATCGGCTCGCACCTGGCGGACGAGCTGCTCGCGCACGGCCACCGGGTGCGGGCGCTGGATGCGCTGGTGCCCCAGGTGCACGGCCCCGGTCGCGAGCGCCCGGACTACCTGGCTCCCGAAGTGGAGCTCCACGTCGGGGACGTGCGCGACCCGCAGGCCGTGCGCCAGGCCCTGGAGGGCGTGGACTCCGTCGTGCACCTGGCCGCCGCAGTGGGCGTGGGCCAGAGCATGTACGAGGTCGCCCACTACACGTCGGTGAACAACCAGGGCACCGCCGTGCTGCTCCAGGCCCTCATCGAGCACCCCGTGGAGCGGCTGGTGGTGGCCTCCAGCATGAGCGTCTATGGCGAGGGGCTGTGCCTGACGCCGGACGGGCGCACCGTGCCGGGGCCGGAGCGTTCCCTGTCGCAGTTGCAGGCGGGGGACTGGGAGCTTCGCGACGCGCGGGGCACGCGGCTGACGCCCGTGCCCACGCCGGAGGACAAGGCGCCCGCGCTGTCGTCCGTGTACGCGCTGTCGAAGTTCGACCAGGAGCGGCTGTGTCTGCTGGTGGGCCGCGCGTACCGCATCCCCACCGTGGCGCTGCGCTTCTTCAACGTCTACGGCCCCCGTCAGGCGCTCTCCAATCCATACACCGGCGTGCTGGCCATCTTCGCGTCGCGGCTGCTCAACGGGAACGCGCCGCTGCTCTTCGAGGACGGACTCCAGCAGCGCGACTTCGTCAACGTGCATGACGTGGCGCAGGCCTGCCGGCTGGCGCTCCAGGTGGAGGGCGCGGCCGGGCAGGTGCTCAACGTGGGCAGCGGCCGGGCCGTCACCGTGCGCGAGGTGGCGCGCGCGGTGGGCGAGGTGATGGGACTGTCCCGGATGCGGCCGGCGGTGACGGGGAAGTACCGCATGGGGGACATCCGCCACTGCTTCGCGGACATCACCCGCGCGCGCGAGGTGCTGGGCTATGCGCCCCGCGTCGGCTTCCAGGAGGGGCTGCTGGAGCTGTCCCGGTGGCTGGTGGGGCAGGTGGCCCAGGACCGGGCCGCGCAGGCGCGCGCGGAGCTGGATGCTCGGGGGCTCACGGTATGAGGCCCGGACGCGGAGCGGGGACGGTCGTCATCTTCGGGGGCGCGGGCTTCATCGGCTCCAACCTGGCGGACCACTGTCTCCAGGAGGGGCGCACGGTGCGCGTGTTCGACAACGTGTCGCGCCCGGGCGTGGAGCGGAACCTGCGCTGGCTGCGCGAGCGCCATGGCGAGCGCCTGCGCATCGACGTGGCGGACACGCGCGACCTGCTCGCGGTGCGTCGGGCCGTGATTGGCGCGAGCGAGGTGTTCCACTTCGCCGCGCAGGTGGCGGTGACGCACAGCCTCCAGTCTCCGCTCCACGACTTCGACGTCAACGCGCGCGGCACCCTGCACGTGCTGGAGGCGCTGCGGGAGATGCAGACGCCCGCGCCGCTGGTGTTCACCTCCACCAACAAGGTCTACGGCGGGCTGCCGGGACTGGAGCTCAAGGCCCGGGGGAAGCGCTACGCGCCAGTGGACGCGCACACGCTGGCGAACGGCATCAGCGAGGCGTGCCCGCTCGACTTCGAGAGCCCCTACGGGTGTTCCAAGGGGGCCGCGGACCAGTACGTGCGCGACTACGCGCGCAGCTTCGGCCTGCCGACGGTGGTGTTCCGGATGAGCTGCATCTACGGGCCCCGGCAGTTCGGAACGGAGGACCAGGGCTGGGTGGCGCACTTCCTCCTGCGAGCGTTGGAGGGGGAGCCGCTGACGCTCTACGGCGACGGCCTGCAGGTGCGCGACATCCTCTTCGTGGAGGACCTGGTGCGCGCCTTCCGGCTGGCCCAGCAGGCCATGCCCCGCATCCGGGGACGGGCCTTCAACATCGGCGGTGGGCCGGGGCAGACGGTGAGCCTGCTGGAACTCCTGGCGCTCATCCAGCGCCGCACCGGCCGGGCGCCGCGCGTCGGCTTCGAGGACTGGCGCACGGGGGATCAGCGCTACTACGTCTCCGACACGCGCGCCTTCACGCGGGCGACGGGCTGGATGCCCCGGGTGGGCGTGGAGCAGGGCGTGGCACGGCTGGGGGATTGGCTGGAGG
>NZ_RAWL01000072.1:0-26265 GCF_003668885.1 Corallococcus sp. AB049A
TTCCCGTCCCTCCGCCCCGTCTCCGACGGAGGCCTCTGGCCCGGGTCCGCTCGCGCTGCTGGAGGGGCTGCCAGAGGCCTTCCTGGGCGTGGACGCGGGCTGGCGCATCACCTTCCTGAGCCGGCGCATGCGCGAGCTGCTGGGCGCGCGCGTCCAGCCGGGGGACGACCTGCGCAAGAAGGTGGCGGACGTGCTGGGCCTGGGACAGCACCTGCGCCTGGACGCCCCCGCCACCGGGCAGTCCGCCGCCGAACCCTACGAGCACCGCTGGCACGAGGGCGGCCTGTGCTTCGAGGTGAGCGCCCGCCCCGTGGAAGGCGGCCTGCTGGTGCACTGCCGCGACATCTCCCGCGAGTTCCAGGCCCGCCATGAGCTGCAGCGCGTGGGCGAGCTCTTCCAGGCCGTGATGGAGGGCACCACCGACGCCATCTACATCAAGGACATGGAGGGCCGTTACCAGGTCATCAACTCCGCGGGCGCGCGCGCCCTGGGCCGCACGGTGGCCGAGGTGCGCGGCCGCACCGACGCGGAGCTCTTCCCGCCCGACGAGACGAAGGTCAACCTGAGGCACGACCGGGACGTGCTCAAGGCGGGCCACCCGCTCACCTACGAGGACGAGCAGAAGGACCCCCACGGGGACACGCGCGTGTGGCTGTCCACCAAGGGCCCGCTGCGCGACCCGGAAGGGAACGTGTTCGGCCTGTTCGGCATCAGCCGCGACATCACCCAGCGCAGGTGGGCGGAAGAAGAGGTGCGCCGGCACTCCGAGTTCCAGGAACACCTGATGGGCATCATCAGCCACGACATCCGCAGCCCGCTCGGCGCCATCATGAACTGGTCGCGCGTGCTGGCGGCCGGGGGGCCCGCGGAGGAGACGGCGCGCACCAGCCGGCGCATCGCCACCGCGGCGGTGCGCATCGAGCGGCTGACGCGCCTGCTGCTGGACTTCACCCGCGCCCGGCTGGTGGGCGGCGTGGTGATCGAGCCGCGCGGCACGGACGCGCAGGAGCTGCTGACGAAGGTGGCGCACGAGTTCCGCGTGGCCTACCCGCAGCGCGACATCGTGGTGGACGCCAAGGGCAACACGCAGGGGCAGTGGGACCCGGACCGCCTGGCGCAGGTGGTGTCCAACCTGGTGGAGAACGCCCTCAAGTACGGCCCGGCGGACGCGCCCGTGCGCCTGGCGACGCACGGCCTGCGCAACAAGGTGGTGGTGACGGTCCACAACCAGGGCCGCCCCATCCCGGAAGCCACCCTGCCCCACCTCTTCGAGCCCTTCCGCCAGGGCCCGCAGCAGACGCGCACGCTGAAGATGAGCTACGGCCTGGGGCTCTACATCGTGCGCGAAATCGTCCACGCGCACGGCGGCACCATTGAAGTCACCTCCACCGAGGACGACGGCACCACCTTCACCGTCACGCTGCCGCGCCGCGCGCCGCCCCGGAAGGGCCCGCCGCCCGAGCCGCCGCACCCGCCCTCGCACCACTGAAGGCGAGGGCCCGCTGCGTCAGACGAAGCGGGAGATGAGCGGCACCAGTTCGTTGAGCGGCGCGCTGCCGTTGGACAGGCCGGCCTCCGCCACCGCGCGCGGCATGCCGTACACAACACAGGAGGACTCGTCCTCCGTGAGCACCACGCCGCCGGCGGCACGCACGGCCTGCGCGCCCTTGAGGCCGTCCTCGCCCATGCCGGTGAGCACCAGCGCCAGCGCGTCCCTGCCCCACACCTGCGCCACGCTCTGGAAGAGCACGTCCACGGAGGGGTGGTGCGGGGTGCCCAGCGGATGGCGGTCCAGGCGCACCAGGTTGAGCGCCCCGTGCCGCACGACCTTGAGGTGGTACCCCGCGCGCGCCAGCACCGCGCGGCCGGGCACCAGCTCCATGCCGTCGCTCGCCTCCACCACCTCCAGCGCGCTCTGCGAGTCCAGCCGCTTCGCCACGGCCTCCGTGTAGCCGGCGGGGATGTGCAGCGCGAGCACCACCGGCGCCGGGAAGTCCCTGGGCAGCGCGGACAACAGCCGCGTCAGCGCCTGCGGCCCGCCCGTGGACGTGCCCACCGCCAGCAGCTTCGGGGACGCCGCGGGCAGGGGCTTCATGGGCGGGGCCTCCGGGGCCTTCGCGGCCTCCGCCAGCTCCTGCGCGTAGCGCGGCACCGCGCGTCCCGCGACGCGCACCTTCTCCACCAGCTCCGCGCTCAATTCGTAGAGCCGGTCCGTGGCGAGCGCCGTGGGCTTGTGCACCAGGTCCACCGCGCCCGCCTGGAGCGCGGAGACGGCCAGGTCGCTGTCCGCGCCCGCGCTGCTCACCACCACCACGCGCGGCGCCTCCGGCATGCCGGCCAGCGCGCGCAGGAAGCCCGCCCCGTCCAGCGACGGCATCACCAGGTCCAGGGTGATGACGTCCGGCTTGAGCTCCGCCACGCGCTCCAGGGCGTCCAGCCCGTCGCGCGCGGTGCCCACCACCTCCAGCCCCTCCGCATCCGACAGCACCTTGCGCAGCACCTTGCGCGCGAACGCCGAGTCGTCCACCACCAGCACGCGCAACGTCATGGGCCCGCCTTGCTGTAGAAGAACGCGCCCCGGCGCTCCTCGCACTGAAGCGCCGTGCCGAAGCGCATCAGCGACTCAGAGGTGCCCACCACCAGGTGCCCGCCGGGCCGCAGCGTCCGGGTGAGGCCGTCCACCACGCGGCGCGCGGTGTCGTCCTGGAAGTAGATGAGCACGTTGCGGCAGAGGACGGCGGTGCAGCTCTCCGGCTCCGGGTAGCCCGGCGTGTCCACCAGGTTGAGCTGGCGCCACTCCACGCGGGCCATCAGGTCCGGCCGCACGCGGGGACGGCCGTCCACCATCTCCAGCCAGCGCCCCATCACGCCCGGGGGCAGCGCGCGCAGGCAGCGCAGGTTGTGCTCCCCCGTCCTCGCGCGCTCCAGCGCCCGAGCGCTCAGGTCCGTGGCCAGGATGGACACGTCATTCAGCACGCCGCGCGCGTCCAGCATCATGGCCAGCGTGAGGGGCTCCTCGCCGGTGGAGCACGCCGCGCACCACACCCGGGGCTTCCTGCCGGCGCGGACCTCTGGAACGAGCAGCTCGTCCACCAGCACCTCCAGCGCCTGCGGCTCGCGGAAGAAGTACGTCTCGTGGACGAGCAGCGCCTCCACCAGGGAGGCCAGCGCCTCCGGCCCCTTCGGGTCGTAGCGGAGGAAATAATAGTAGTCGAGCAGCGAGTCGAACCCGGCATCCAGCGCCCGGGAGGACAGCTTCTCCGCCAGCAGCTCCCGGTCCTCGGGCCCGTAGTGCAGGCCCGAGCGCTGCTCGATGAGCATGGACAGGATGGCCAGGACCTGCGGGGACAACGGCAGCGCGCTCATGGGCCGTGGGTTCTTTTCTCAGCGGCCCAGGGCCAGGAGGCAGGCCCGGCGCACTTCCGGGTCCTCGTCACGGTGGGCGGCCCGGTCCAGCGCCTCGCGCGCCTCCACGGTGCCCAGCGCCGCCACCGCGGGCGCGGAGGCCCGGCGGCCCGCGGGACTGGCGCCCACGAGCGACTGCATCAGCGCCGCCCGCGCGTCCGCCCGGCGCATGCGCGCGAGCGCCGCCACCAGCAGGGGCGCCGTCGCGTCGTCCGCCGCCTCCAGCGCCGCCATCAGCCCGGGCAGCCGGCCCTCCACCGGCAGCGCCAGCGCGGACACCACCTGTTCGCGCAGCATCACGTCCCCCAACAGCGACACCAGCTGCTGCGTCGCATGCGGGCCCGTGCGCGTGGCCAGGAAGCCCACCGCCGCGCTGCGCACGCTGTCGTCCCGGTCCCCGGCGGCGCGAAGCAGCGCGGGCAGCGTCTCCGGCGCGTCGTACTCCGCGACGGCGGACAGGGCCACCAGCCGCGTGGCCGGGTCCTCCGAGTGCACCGCCTCCAGCAGCACCGGCAGCGCGTCCGGCCGCCGGGCCACGCCCAGCCCCAGCAGGGCCGCGCGGCGCACGTCCGCGTCCGCGGACGAGGCCGCCCGGCGCAGCGCCGCCATGGCGCTCTCCGTGTGCATGTGCGCCAGCGCGTCCACCACCGCCACCCGCACCTGGCCCGCGTCGTCGTTGGCCAGCGCGACGATGGCGTCCGCGGCGGCCTCCTCGTTGAGCTTCCCCAGCGACTGGCACGCGTAGTAGCGCACCCACGGGTCGCGGTCGTTCAGGCCGCCCAGCAGCGTGGAGGTGATGCGCGCCTGCTTGTCCGTCTGGCCCAGCGCGCGCATGGCGGTGGCGCGCGTGCGCTCCGACTCGTGGCTGGCGGCGGCCAGGAGCGCGTCCACCGCGCGCGGGTCGTCGATGAAGGGCAGGCCGTAGATGGCCGCGTCGCGCAGCCGCTCGTCCGGATCCCGCATGGCGGCCAGCAGCGCGTCCAGGCCGCGCGGGTAGCCGAAGTACGCCACGATGCGCAGCGCCGCCCGCCGCTGGCGCCCGTCCGTCGAGCGCGCCGCCTCCAGCGCCAGCGTCTCCGTCGTGTCGCTGCCCAGCGACTGGATGGCGCCCACCACCGCCTGCGACACGCGCGGGTCCTCGTCCGACAGGCGCGCGAACAGCGCGGGCACCGCGGACGTGTCACCGATGCGCGACAGCGTCTCCGCCGCCAGCGCGCGCACCGTCGCGTCCCGGTCCTCCAGGCACACCAGCACGTCCGGCACCGCCGCGGAGCGCTTGCCCACCAGGGGCAGCAGCACCCGCCGGCGGGAGCTGTCGCCTTCGCGCAGCGCCTGCAATATCTGCGCGTCCGCCTCCGCGCCCAGCTCGCCCAGCGCCGCCGCGGCCGCGCGCGACACGCCCAGGTCCTGCGAATCCAACAGCCTCAGGAGCCCCGTGGCCGCGTCCGCGCCGCCCACCCAGCCCAGCAGGCGCGCCAGCGCGGTCTTCTCCCCCGCGTCCGCGCCCGCGATGACCTGGGCCAGCCGGCGTCCAATGGGGTGCGGCTCCGCGGAACTCGAGCGCAGCACCGACGGCACCGTGCGCGCGCCGCCGAAGCGCTGCACCTGCGCGTCGTGGATTTCGACCAGCGCCACCGCCGCCACGCGCACCACCGCGTCGTTGCCGCGCTGGAGCAGGCCCACCAGCGCGGGCACCGCGGCCTCCTGGCCGGTGCGGCCCAGGGCGCGCGCCGCCTCCAGGACGTAGAAGGGGTCTGACAACAGCGCCATCAGCGCCGGCACGACGGTGGGGTCGCCCGAGCGGCCCAGCACGTCGATGGCGGGGAAGATGCGGAAGAAGTTGCCGCTGCCCAGCGAGGACAGGAGCGCGTCCACCGCCGCGCCGCCGCCCACGCGGCCCAGCGCTTCAATCGCGGCCACCGCCACGTTGTCGTCCGGGTGGACGATGAGCCGCGCCAACAGCGGTACGGACTGCCGGCTGCGGCGGCGCCCCAGCACCTGGGCCGCGTCGCAGACGATGGCCGGGTTGGGGTCGTCCCCCAGCGCCTCCACCGGCCCCTCCACCTCACCCGTGGCGGCCACCAGCGCGTCCACCGCGGCGGCGATGCGCGCCTCGTTGTCCCGGCGGTGGCGCAGCACCTCGCACAAGGACTCCACGGAAGCGCTGCCCAGGCGCGCCAGCGCGGACACCACGGCGCGGCGCACCGCCCACGACGGCGCGTCCAGGCCCGCCACGAGCACCGGCAGGCTCGCCGGACCCTGGCGCGCCAGCCGCTCCACCTCTTCCACCCGGGCCCGGTCCTCCGCGGACAGCGACAGCGGGTGTTGCTTCGCGGTTGAACCGGTCACGTGGCCTGCTCCCGGGTGTTCCGGGCGGACCCCGGCTCCGAGCCGCCCAACAGGCCGCTCAGGTGACTCAACCCCTCCACCTGTTCTCCGTGCAGCCGCGACAGCTGCCCCAGCCGGCCCGCCACCTCCTTCACCTCCTGGGCGGTGACGGCCATGGCGCGCGCCTGCTCCGCGGTGGTGCCGGCGATCTCCCGGGCGCGGCCGCGCATGTCCTCCACGGACCGGCCCAGCTGCTCGCTCATGGACGCCTGATCCACGGCGGCCTTCGCCACCGCCGCCACGCCCGTGGCCTGCTTGGTGGCGGACGCGGTGAGCAGCGACAGCGCCTCGGTCTGCTCATCCAGCGCGCGCGCCGTGGAGCGGGCCACCCGGCGCACCTCCTCCGCGCCGCGCACCAGCGACGTGAGCGCCTGGGCCTGCTCCTCCGTGGCGCGCGTCACCTCCTTGGCCAGGGTGGCCACCTGACGGCTGGCCAGCTCGCCCTGCTTGAGCGCGCGGGCCTGCTCCGCCATGGCGCGCGTGGACTGGGCCACCTCCTTGCGCGTGGCCTCCATGGCCTTGGCCACCTCCTGCGCGGCCTTGGCCTGCTCCGCGATGCCGGTGAGCGTGCGCTGCGTGGAGGCCGCCACCTCCTGCGCCGTCGCGCCCAGCGCGCCCACCTGCTGGCCCTGCGCCATCACCGCGGCGCTCACGCCCTGCACCAGCTGGCGCATCTGCGCGGTGCCGCGGGCCAGGTCCGTGGCGGCCTGCGCCTGCTCCTGCATCGCGCGCGACACCTTCTCCGCCACCTCCGTCAGCTGGTTGTTGGAGCGCACCGCGTCGCGCAGCGCCTTGGCCTGGTCCTGGGTGGCCTGGGTGGTCTGCCGCGCCATGCGCCGCATCTCCGTGCCGCTCTGGGCCAGCGCCTGCGCCGCCTGCGCCTGCTCCACCGAGGACGCGGCGATGAGCCGCCCCTGCTCGCTCACCTTCGCCGTGGCCTGCACCAGCGCCTGCACCGCCTGCACCTGCTCCGTCGACGCGCGCGACGCCTCGCGCACGTTCATTCCCACCTCGTCCACGCCCTTGAGGATGGTGCCCAGCGCGCGCTCCGCGTCGCCCGCCAGCGCCGCGCCCTCGTCCGCCGCGCGCATGCCCTCCGTGTTGGCCACCGCCGCCTCGCGCGCCGTCGTCTGCAGGCCCCGGACAATCTTCGCCACGTCGCTGCTGGCCGCCGCCGCGCGGTCCGCCAGGGCGCGGATCTCCTCCGCCACCACCGCGAAGCCGCGGCCGTGCTCGCCCGCGCGCGCCGCCTCGATGCTGGCGTTGAGCGACAGCAGGTTCGTGCGGTCCGCGATGAGGTTGATGGTCTGCACGATGTCGCCAATCTCCTCGGCGCGCCGGCCCATCTCCTTCATCACCCCGGACGACTCCACGATGGACTGGCGGATGCGGCCAAAGCCCGCGATGGAGCGCGTCACGGTGGCGCCGCCCTCGCGCGCGCTCGCGCCCACGCGCTCGGCGGCCTGCCGCGCCTCCTCCGTCAGCTGCGACGCGCGCCGCGTGGAGGACTCCAGCTGCGAGGACGCGGTGGCGCTGGTGGACGCCAGGCCGTTGATGCTCTCCGCCGCGCGGGCCACCGCCTGGGCGGAGCGCGACAGCTGCTCGATGGTGGCCGCGTTGGCGTCCACCACGGCGGCGTTCTTCTCCGCGGTGGCGGCCACCTCCTCCACGCTGGCGGCCACCTCCTGCACGGTGGACGCGGTGGTGACCGCGCTCGCCTCCAGGGTGCGCGTGTGCTCCGCGACGCCGCGCACGCTGCGGGCCACCTGCTCCGTGGTGGAGGCCGTCTCCTCCACGCTGGAGGCCATGGCGGACGCGTCACGCACCACGTCCTGGAGCGTCCGGCCCAGCGACACCACGGCGCCGGACACCTGGCCCATGCGCTCGCCCACGCCCTGCGCGTCCAGGGAGAGGCGGGTGATGCCCTTGGACATCTCTTCAATGGTGGCGGCGACCTCTTCCGTGGTGGCGGCGCTGGTCTGGTTGCGCGACACCAGGTCCTCCACCGTGGCGGTCATCTCCTGCATGCTCGCCAGCAGCTCTTCGCTGGAGGCGGCCAGGTCCTCCGCGTTGGCGCTCACGCCCTTCACCGAGCGCGCGACCTCCTCCAGCGTGGAGGCCGTCACGTCCGCGCTGGACGCGAGCGTGCCCGCTTCCCTGCGCACGCTGGACACCGACGCCGTCACCTCCTGCATGGTGCCCGCGTTGGTCTCCGCCTCCAGCTGCACGCCCTTCGCCGCCTCGCCCACGGACACCTGGCTGCGCACCAGCGCCTGCACGGCGGTGCTCGTCTGCTCCACCTGCGCGGCCACGGACTCGATGGCGATTCTCACCTGCTCGCCCGCCGCCGCCTGGTCGTTGCCCGCGGACGCGAGCTTCGTCGCCAGCTGCTCGGTGGACCTCACCAGCCCCACGCCCTCCGCGACCTGGAGCGAGGCGCGCTCCGCCAGCGCGCGAGCGTCCTCCAGCTTGCGCACGCTGCTACCGTTGTCCGTCGACATCCGCCGCCTCCTCCCCCACCACCCGGGGGAAATCAATGAGCATCACCAGCCGGGGGCCCACCTGCGCCACGGCCTTCACGAACCCCTTCGCGCCCTCCACCACCATGGGTGGGGGCGGCTGGATGGTGCGCGGGTCCAGCTTCAACACCTCGCGGGCGCTGTCCACCAGCAGCCCCACGGTGCGCTCGCCCAGCTGCCCCACCACCACCCGCGAATCCAGCGACGGCTTCCCCGCCGGCAGGCCGAAGCGCACGCGCGCATCCACCACCGGGATGACCCGCCCGCGCACCTGCACCAGGCCGGCCACGTGGGAGGGGGCCCCGGGCACCGGCGTCGCGCCGGTGAAGGACTCCATCTGCACCACGTCCGCCGCGGGCATCGCGTACTCCGTCCCGTCCACCTTGAACAGCACGTGCAGCACGTTCATGTCACCCACTCCCCAGACCGCGGCGCCCGCTTGCGGCGGCCCGCGCGCGCGGCTCCCAGCGCGCCCAGGTCCAGCACCAGCGTGGGCTGGCCGTCACCCAGGTCCGTGGCGCCCGCCACGCCCGGCACGCGCACCAGCGGATCCTCCAGCGGCCTCAAGACAATCTCCTGCTGTCCCACCAGCCGGTCCACCGCGAAGGCCACCGGCTCCCCGCGCTGGCGCACGATGAGGGCCTTGGCGCCCTGCCCCACGGCGCCCGGGTCCACGGACGCGTCCAGCAGCCGCGCCAGCGACACCAGCGGCACCGCCGCGCCCCGGCGCTCCACCAGCCCCACGCCGTCCGCGCCCGCGGGCCGCACCACGCCCACGACGTCGATGAGCTCCTCCACCGTGCCCACCGCGACCGCGTACCGGCGGCCCGCGCACTCGAAGACGATGGCGTCCATCAGCGTCACCGTGAGGGGGACGAACACCGTGAAGGTCGTGCCCACGCCCTTGCGCGTGTCCATGCGCAGCTCGCCGCCCAGCTGCTCCACGACGATGCGCCGCACGATGTCCATGCCCATGCCGCGGCCACTGGTGCGAGTGACCTCCTGGCGCGTGGACAGGCCGGGCCGGCACAGGAGGTCCAGCAGCGCGTCCGCGGAGTCCGGCACGGGGGCGTTCGCCGCCTTCGCCACCGTATTCGCGTCCACGCCGCGCCCGTCGTCGCGCAGGGTGAGCTCCAGCTGGGCGCTGGCGCGCGTGTGGCAGGTGAGGCGCACCAGTCCCTCGGGGGGCTTGCCCGCGGCCTGGCGCTCCTCGGGGGACTCCAGCGCGTGGTCCACGGCGTTGCGCACCAGGTGCACCAGCGCGGGCAGCAGCCGGTCCGCCACCGCCTTGTCCAGCTCCGCGTCGCCCACGTCCAGCTCCAGCCGCACCGCCTTGCCCGTGGCGCGGCGCAGGCCGCGCACCAGCAGGGGCAGCCGCTCCAGCACGTCGCCCACGCGCACCATGCGCAGCCGCAGGATGGCCGAGCGCAGGTCGCGCAGCTGCCGGCCGTTCTCCTGGAGGATGGCGTTGAGCTCCCGCGTGGGCGCGCCCGCCTGGGTGAGCGCCGCCACCGCGCGCGTCAGCCGGGAGCGGTTGACGACCAGCGCCGCCAGCCACTCCATGGCCTCGTCCAGCCGGGACACCTCCACGCGCAAGAGGCCCCCGCCCCGGCGCACCTCCGGCTCGTCCAGCTCCTCTTCGAGGATGGCGCCGCCGGGCAGGCCGCCCGCGTCCGGGGCCGCGTCCGAAGACGGGCCTTCCTCGGGCGCGGGCGCCTCCAGCGAGCGCACCACGGCGGGCGGGCCGCCCACGGCGTCCAGCAGCGCGGCGTCCTCCGCGCGGGTGATGATGAGGAGCGCGAACGCGAGCGACGCGCCCCCCGCGGCGGCGCCGGACAGGGGCAGCACCTTCACGATGTCCGCGAGCTTCGCCACCCGCTCGCGCACGGTGTTGATGTTGAGCCCCTTCGCGGCGCGCTCCGCCGAGGGCACGAAGTCCAGCCGCAGCGCGCGCTGTCCCCCCGCGAGCCCGCCCTCCAGCTGCTCGCGCTCGGACGGGGCCAGGCGGGAGGCGAACGCGGCCTCCGCGTCCAGCTTCACGGCCCGCGCGCGCCGGGGAGCGGCGTCCCGCACCTGCGGGCCCAGCGCCTCCAGCCGCTCCAGCAGGTTCGCGGGCGCGGGCGACGCGGCCTTGCCGGCGCCCAGCTGCCGCACGCGCAGCTCGATGGCGCGCAGGCCCTCCACCAGCGGCTCCACGCTGGACTCGGGCAGCCGGCCGCCGGCCTGATCCGCCAGCCTTAAGGACGCCTCCATCCAGTGCGACAGGGAGACCACGGGCTCCACGTCCACCATGGCGGACAGGCCCTTCAACGTGTGCAGCGCGCGGAACAGCTCGCGCACGGCGCGGGGCTGGGCCTGCCCCTTGCGTACGGCCTCCTCCACCGCCAGCAGGTCCTTCTGCGCGGAGGCCAACAGCTCATCCGCCTCCGCCAGGTACGCGGGGAGGAACTCGGCGAACTCCCCGGAGCCGCTCACCCGCGTGACGCCTCGGCCGGCGACTTCTCCAGGAGCGCGCGCGCGGCCCCCTGGATGGAGTCCGGCGTGAAGGGCTTGGTCATGAAGCGGTTCGCGCCCGCCTGCAGCGCGCGCTCGCGGGAGGCCTCGTCGCCTCGCGTGGTGACGATGATGATGGGCAGGTTGCGCAGGTGATCCTGTCCGCGCACGAACTCCACCACCTCGATGCCCCCGATGTCGGGCATGTTGAGGTCCAGGACGAGCAGGTCGTAGGGCTTGAGCGACAGCTGCTCGATGGCCTCCAACCCGCTGGACGCCTGGGTGAAGTGGCTGTCCGGATAGGGCCGCAGGCAGGCGACCACCATGTCGCGCATCACCTTGCTGTCATCGACGACGAGTACCTCGGGCATGGCGTCCTCTGGAAACGGCCGGCCAAGCTAGATCGATTCCGACCCGCTGAAAGAAATGAGTCATCTCGCGGGCGTTGAACGTTGGCTTGTCCACGCCTGCATTGAACGATGTGCCACGGCGGGCGACGAAGCGCCACGCCCGCCCGCACATCCGGCACCCTGCGCCTGCTGATATTTCCGCTCGGGGAATTGAATTCCATCCATGCGCCCGCCTCCTCCGTCCGACGCCTCCTTCCCCCGCCCGCCAGGACTTCCCCTGCTTCCCCCCGAGCCCGCACCATATGTCTGGGTGGTGGACGACAGCGCCAGCGAAGCGCGCTTCATCAAGACCGCCCTCGGAACGGGCTTCCAGGTGGAGACGTTCCCGGACGGCGCGGCGATGCTCGAAAGGCTGCACACCGGGCGGGCGCCGGACGTCGTGGTGTTGGATTGGGAAATGCCAGGGATGTCCGGTCCGGAAGTCTGTCAGTTCTTGCGCGGACAGCGTGAAACCCAGGCATTGCCAGTGCTGCTGCTCACCTCGCACGACCGGCCGGAGGACCTGGTGCAGGGGCTGCGCGCGGGCGCCAATGACTATGTGTCCAAGCCCTTCCGCACGGAGGAGGTGAGGGCGCGGGTGGACGCGCTCGCGCGCACCAAGCGGCTGGTGGACGACGTGCGCCGCTCCACCGAGGAGAAGGCGGAGGTGTTCGCGCAGCTGGACGCGCTGCTCACGTCCTCGCCCGTGGGGATGTCGCTGTTGGACCGGGACCTGCGCTTCGTGCGCGTCAACGCGCGCATGGCGCAGCTGGACGGGCTGTCCGTGGACGCCTACCCGGGCCGGACGCTGGCGGAGGTCCTGCCCCGGTTCGCCGAACGGCTGGAGCCCCTCCTCCGCCGCGTCATGGAGACGGGCGAGGCCGCGGAGGAGCTGGGCTTCACCCTGGAGCACCCGGACGCGTCCCACGGCGAGCGGTACGTGATGGCCGGCTACCACCCGGTGCGCACCATCCGGGGCGAGGTGGTGGGCGTGGGCGCCGTGCTGGTGGACGTCACCCGGCTCAAGCAGGCGGAGGCCGAGCTGCGCTCGACCGCGGAGTTCCGCGAGCGCTTCCTGGGCATCGTGGGCCACGACCTGCGCAACCCCCTCAACTCCATCCGCATGGGCGCCAGCTTCCTCGTCGCCAGCGAGCAGCTGCCCCCGGCGCTGGAGCGCACCGCCAGCCGCATCATCAACAGCACGGACCGGATGACGCGGATGATCACCGAGCTCTTGGACTTCACCCGCAGCCGGCTGGGCAGCGGCATCCCGCTGACCCCGGAAGCCACGGACCTGGGCCAGGTGGCGCGGCAGGTGGTGGAGGAGCTGGAGCTGGTGCACCCGCACCGCACCGTGCGGGTGACGGCCACCGGCCCCCTGACGGGAAACTGGGACGCGGACCGGCTGGCGCAGGTGCTCTCCAACCTGCTGGGCAACGCCCTCCAGTACAGCCCGGCGGACACCATCGTGGAGCTGGAGCTGCTGGGTGAAGCGGAGCAGGCCATCGCGCGGGTGACCAACCCCGGGCCGCCCATTGCCCCGGAGGAGCTGGAGCTGCTCTTCCACCCCTTCCAGCGCGCGCGCACCGCGGCCCACGTGCCGTCCGGGCTGGGGCTGGGGCTCTTCATCTCTGATCAGATCGCCCGGGGCCACCGGGGCTCACTCACGGTGACGTCGGATACGAAGGCCACGGTCTTCACCCTGACGCTGCCGCGCGGCGAGACATGAGTCACGAGGGACGCACGACGCCCCGCTCCCGTGCCTCCCGGCCGTCCAGGCGCACGAGCCCCCTGGTATCGCCGGGACCCGTGCCCTACCGTGCAAGCGTGTCCATTCCGCAACACCGCGTCACCCTGCTCCTCGTCGAGAACAACGAAGACGTCCGCGAGGCGCTGCGTGAAATCCTCCAGTCGGAGGGCTACCAGGTCCTCACGGCGGTGAACGGCCAGGACGCGCTCCACGTGCTGAGCCGGCAGGAGCGGATGCCCTCCCTCATCCTGCTGGACCTGGTGATGCCGGTGATGGACGGCCACGCCTTCATCGAGCACCTGCGCAACACGGGCGCGCTCGCGCTGACGCGGGTGCTGGTGCTGACGGCGCACCCCACCCTGCCGCTGCCGCAGGGCGTGGCCGGGCGGCTGGGCAAGCCGGTGAAGCTGGAGGCGCTGCTGGACGCCATCGCCGTGCACTCCGTCCGGGAGTGAGCCGCGCGCCTCAGGCCGCGGGGCAGTGCCGCGCCACCATGGCCAGCAGCTCCGCGATGTCCACGGGCTTGCGCAACAGGCCCACCGTGCCCGGCGGCGCCTTGGCGGAGAAGTGCGCGGTGAGCATCAGCACGGGCAGCGCGCGGTAGCGCTCGTCCTGTTGGATCCGGTGGAGGAACTCGTGTCCGTCCATCACCGGCATCATCAGGTCCAGCAGCACCAGGCAGGGCTGGTCGTCATGATGAGCGGCCAGGACATCCAGGGCGGCCTGGCCATTGGCGGCCTGGAGCACCGTGTAGTCCTCCATCTCCAGCAGCTCCGCCACCACCTCGCGCAGGTCCGGTTCGTCGTCGACGATGAGGATGATGGAACGCGGAGGGGTGCTGCTCACGGCCAGCAGCCTACGCAGGTATTGCTACGAGCGCCAAGGAAGACGTGCCTCCCTGCCGGGCGTGGCTTCTGGCGGATCCGCACGGGTCGTGCGCCCGGCAGGCCGACTGTCTGGAATCACGGGTGAAAAAGGGTGGGTCCATTGCGCCTGGGTGCCCGAGCCCCTACCCCCTTCTCTACGGGCCCATGAACCTCGTCGCGGACTTCATCGAAGCAAATCTGGACGTCCTGGTGCGGCGCTTCGCGGAGGCCGCGCGCGGGCTGGAGAGCACGCAGGGACTGAAGCCGTCCGAGGTCATCTCCACGCTGCCGGAGTACCTGCACGTGGTGGCGGCCATCTGCCGGCACGGCGCCACGCCGGAGCGGCTGGAGAGGCGCGAGCGCCTGGAGGAAGCCCACATCAACCTGCGGCTGCGCGTGGGCGCCACGCAAGAGGACGCGACGGACGAGTACACGCTCCTGGGGCGGCTCATCCCCCAGCTCTGGGAGGACGCCCAGCCAGAGCGCAAGCCCAGCGCCAGCGGCATGCACTGCCTCTTCCAGCAGCTGGAGGAGGCCATGGACCACGTGGTGGTCCTCTTCTCCGGCTACTCGCTGGAGGACCGTCAGCGGGAGAAGCGCTTCCTGCGGCAACTGGACGCGCTGGCGCCCCGCGCGCTGGCGCCTGGCGCGGACCTCCAGGCCCGGGTGAAGCCGATGGTGGAGCTCATCGTGCGAGCGATGGAGGCCACCGGCGCGGAGCTGTTCCTCGTGGACGCGGGCGGGCGGAGGATGGTCCCCGTCGCGCACACCGCGCACCTCGTCCCGCCTCCGGGCCGGCCGGTGGACGCGCAGGGGCCGTCCTTCCTGGGCCGCGTGGCGCGCTCGGAGGAGCCGCTGGTGCTCACGCAGGCGCGGGGCCTGGAGGCCTTCGAGCGCGACGGGCTGGAGGCCGGCGGCTGGAGCACGCTGCTGGGCCTGCGGCTGTGGCCCCATGGCGATTTGATGGGCGTGCTGTGCGTGGGCTTCGCGGAGGCGCGGCCGGTGCCGCCGCAGACCAAGCGCTTCCTGGAGACGCTGGTGGAGTACCTCTCCGGCATCCTCGACCGCGCGCTGTTGATGGGCCAGCTGCATGAGGTCAACGCGCGGCTGGAGGCGTCGGAGACGCGCTACCGGCTGGCCAGCCAGGCCGCGGCGGACACTGTCTGGGATTGGAACCTGCGCACCCGGGAGGTGACCTGGAGCGGGGAGACGCGCCGGCTCCTGGGCTTCGCGCCCGAGGAGATGGGCCCCCTGGTGGACTGGTGGGTGGCGCGCATCCACCCGGAGGACCGCGAGCGGGTGGAGACCGGCATCCACGCGGCCATCCAGGGCACCCAGGCGCGCTGGCAGGACGAGTACCGCTTCATCAACCGGCGGGGCGAGGCCATACGGGTGCTGGACACGGCCGTCATCCTGCGCGACGCGACGGGGCGGGGCCTGCGCGTGGTGGGCGCCCTCCAGGACGTCACCTCGCGGTGGGAGGTGGAGCACGGGCACGAGCGGTTGCTCAGCGAGGCCCGCACCGCGCGTCTGCGGGCGGACACGGAGCTCAGCCAGCTGCACTCGCTCCTGCGGCAGGCACCCGTCGCGCTCGCCATCCTCCGGGGGTCCGCGCACGTCGTGGCGCTGGCCAACGACCGCGTCTGCCAGCTCTGGGGGCGTCCCATGGAGCAGGTGCTGGGGAGGCCCGTGCTCGAGGCGCTGCCGGAGGTGGAGGGCCAGGGCATCCGGGAGATGCTCGACGGGGTCCTCGCCACGGGGATGCCCTACGTAGGCCAGGAGGTGCACGTGCGGCTGGCCCGGGCCGCGAGCGGCGCCCTGGAGGACGCGTACTTCAACCTCGTCTACCAGCCGCTGCACGTGGCGGAGGTCGGCATCGAGGGCATCCTCGTCGTCGCCAGCGAGGTCACGGAGGCCGTGCAGGCCCGTCAGCGGGCGGAGGGCCTGGCCACGACACTCCAGGCCAGCGAGGAGCGCCTGCGGCTGGCGCTGGACGCGGCGGACATGGGCAGCTGGGACATCGAGCTGGCCACGGGCCGGGGAACCTGGGACGCGCGCTTCCGCGCCATGCTGGGCCTGCCCGCGCAAGGCGAGGTGCTGCTCGACGAGGCCATGCAGTTCGTCTTCGAGGAGGACCGGCGCCTGGTGGAGCACGCGATGGCGGAGGCGGCCCGGCCCGGAGGCTCCGGCGAGTACGCCAGTGAGTTCCGCGTACGGCCTCCGCGGGGCGGCCAACCGGTGCGCTGGATTTCCGGCCGGGGCCACGTGCACTTCGCGCCGGACGGGCGGCCCGTGCGCTTCGTGGGCACGGGGCTGGACATCACGGAGCGCAAGCTGGCGGAGGAGGCGGCGCGCCAGCGCGCGGAGTTCGAGCAGTACCTGGTGGGCATCGTGTCGCACGACCTGCGCAACCCGCTGAGCGCCATCACCCTGGGCACGTCGTCGCTGCTCAAGCGGGAGGAGTTGAGCGAGCACGCGACGAAGGCCGTGCTGCGCATCCAGAACTCGGCGGAGCGCGCGGTGCGGATGATCCGCGACCTGCTGGACTTCACCCAGGCGCGCATGGGCGGCGGCCTGCCGGTGCAGTGTCAGGAGTTGGAGCTGGGGGCGCTGGTGCGCCAGGTGGTGGAGGAGGTGCGGATGACCGCGCCGGAGCGGGACCTCCAGCTGTCGCTGCCCCAGGCCGGGCTGCGGGGCTGCTGGGATCCGGACCGCGTCACGCAATTGCTCATCAATCTATTGGGCAACGCATTGAAGTACTCGCCGGAGGACACGCCGGTGGCGCTGCGTCTGAAGGAGGTGCCCGGGGCCGTCGTGCTGGAGGTGCACAACGGCGGAGCGCCCATCGCGCCGGGCCTGCTGCCGCGCATCTTCCAGCCCATGCAGCGAGGGGTGCCGGGCATGGACGCGGCGACCCGCAGCGTGGGCCTGGGGCTCTACATCGTGAGGACCATCGTGCACGCGCACGGAGGCACCATCGACGTGACGTCCACCCGGGTGGCGGGCACGACCTTCACGGTGAGGCTGCCGCACGTGGACGCGTAAGGACCGGGGTGGCGAAGCTTCGGCTGGAATGGCCTGACAGACCGCACTGCTAGCCTTTGCGGCCTATGCGGAAATTCCTGTCGTGCGGCCTGTGGGTGTTGCTTCTGGGAGCGTGCGCGACTCCAACGGCACTCCTGACGCAATGGGAAGAGGCGGAGGTGGAGTGCGGCGAGCCCGCCGAGGATCACTGCGTCGCCCTGCTGTGCGGGGATGACGCCTGTGGCTTCTACCGCTGCGAGGACGTGCCTGGAGACGTGGTGCTGGTGCGCGGTCTGCCACCACGTCCGCCGCCCGCCGTCGCAGCGCCCGCACCGGGAGGTGGCCCCCAGCGCAACTGGGGCAGCGCCATGAACCTTCCCGGCGGCGGGGAACCCATCATGGTGTTCCCCTGGTACGGCACGCCCAGGCCCGTCCCGCCCCAGCGCCAGCTCCCAGCCGGTCGCTTCGAGAAGCATCACATCTTCCCCCAGGCGCCTGAACTGGCGGCGTGGTTCAAGGAGAAGGGCATCGACATCCACCTGTACACCCTGCCCATCCCGCGCCACATCCATCAACGCATCCACAACGGAGGACCGCGAGGCGGGGAGTGGAATCAGGCCTGGAAGGACTACAAGAACGCCCATCCGGAAGCCCCGCCCGTGGAGATCTTCAAACACGCGGGAGAACTCATCTATCGATTCCAGCTCCTGGGCGGCCCCATCCAGAAGTACAACTGACGCCTCAGCGCGAAGGAGCCAAGGGGTGGATCCGTTTTTCTGGGTGACCGAAGACCGCGACGTGGCCAGGCGCTACAGCGGGGATTTGAACGCGCGTCACCCCTGGGGTCTCCCGGGCATCAAGAGTTGCCCGGGATGTGGCCAGACCTGGAGCAACGCCGGCCACGAGTATCCTTGCGTGGACCTCGGCGCACTCCCGGAGCGAGCCTCTTTCGAGGAACCCCGCGCGGAGCCCTTCCATGAATTCGCCCGGCTTCGCGAGCAGGTCCGGCCCTGGGCTCCCTCGGGCGCATCTCTTCCTCCTGGGACGAAGTTCGGCCCACTGACGGGCACCGCCACGGGACGCTTCGCCCCATGTGTCTGGATGGGAGATGCGCTGCTGATGATGACCCGCGATGCCTTCGAACACATGCAGACGCAGGGCGTGCGCGGACTGATGGGCTGCAAGGCGATGCTCCGGTTCCGGAAGCAATCCCCCCAGGAACTGATGGAACTCCAGGTGGAACCCCAGGGACGGCTCCACCGGGACTGCCTTCCGGACGACCTGCCGCCTCCCTGCACCACATGTGGAAGAACGGGACTGAGCCGGCCGGAGTCTCCCCTCCTCGAAGCGGCCTCCTTGCCCACGGGCGTGGACCTGTTCCGCGTGGGCAACTTCGCCACGATGATCATCGCCACCCATCGCTTCCGCGAAGCCGTGCTCACCCGGGGCCTGGAAGGCATCACCTTTCGCGAGCTGCCAACCCGCTGAGCCTGCCCGCGGGGTGGCGCCACCCGGCACCCCGTGTTAGTGAAACCGCAGCCACTCGACGCCCCGATGGCGGCACGACCCTGCGTCGTGACCGTAGGGGGTCCTCGGGTGGCATTCGTGCGTCTGGCGCCTCCCGAGCATCACTCTCGTTGCTGGAGGCCCGCATGCCCGCGTCCGAACTTCCCGTCCTCGATTTCGTCCTCACGAACTACAAGAACTTCAACGCCCGCGCGACGCGTGACGCGCTCCTGTCCTACTGGGAGCACGTGTCGGGCGGTGGCCGGATGTTCTGGAGCGTCGCGGGCGCGATGTCCTCCGCGCAGCTGGGCATCACGCTCGCGCCCGCCATCCGCGCGGGGTTGATCCACGGCCTGTCGGTGACGGGCGCCAACCTGGAGGAGTCGCTCTTCCGGCTCGTCGCGCACGCGGCGTACAAGGACTTCCCCGAGTACCGCTACATGACCAAGCAGGATGACACGCGCATCCTGGATCAGCGGATGCGCCGGGTCACCGACACGAGCATCCCGGAGGACGAGGCGTTCCGGGCGGTGGAGAAGTTCATCGTCCCCATGTGGAAGACCGCATCGCGAAAGGGCGAGCGCCGCTTCTGGCACGAGTACTTCTACGAGCTCATCCAGGTGCTGGAGCCCTCGGCGTACGAGGGGGACCCCGAGGCCTGCTGGCTGCTGGAGGCGGCGAAGCGCAAGCTGCCCATCGTGGTTCCCGGCTACGAGGACTCGACGTTCGGGAACATCTTCGCGTCCTACGTGAAGACGGGCGAGTGCGGCGCGAGCATCGTCAAGTCAGGCATCGAGTACATGGCCGACTTCTACGACCGCTACGCGGAGCTCTCCGCGGGGAAGGGGGTCGGCTTCTTCCAGATTGGAGGCGGCATCGCCGGGGACTTCCCCATCTGCGTGGTGCCGTCGACGAAGTACGACCTGCAACAGCCGGTGAAGCCGTGGGCGTACTTCTGCCAGATCAGCGACTCGACGACGTCCTACGGCTCGTACTCGGGGGCCACGCCCAACGAGAAGATCACCTGGGACAAGCTCACGGAACAGACGCCGATGTTCGTCATCGAGTCGGACGCCACCATCGTCGCGCCGCTGATGCTGAGCGCGCTGCTGGAGTGCCAGCGCCAGCCGGAAGCGGCGAACGCGCGCATCGCCAGACACCGGCGCTGACGTGACAGCCCGCCCGCCGTTTCAGACGGCGGGCGTCGGCAGGTGCGGCACGCTGGCAACTCACCCCCATCGCTTGAAACCAGGACAGACCTTGTGAGTCGATGGGCATCAGCACAAAGTCAGGATACCGCACCTCCTGGTTACTGGAGGATACAGTCGGGGGTTCCATGAGGCTGGTCGGAGTCATCGCCCTGCTGCTGATTTCAGGCTGCGCCACCACCCGTGTTGTCCATATCGATGCCGGAAATGGACAGCGAGTCATCCACGCGTCCGTCGACGTCGATCCGGTCGAAGTGACTGAGAAGGAATTCAAGGCGGCCCTCACGCAACTCATCCTCGACATGCGCATGGAGGTTGCATTCCGCGAGTCAGATGCGGCGGGCCAGCGAGAGTGGGTACGGTCCAGGTCCCTACTCGCGTCCTCGAAGGGCCTCGCGGATTCCGGCTCGGGAAGTTCACCTGAGTCGCTGTACGCGCGTATCTGCCCGACCCGGACGAATGCTTGTCCCTGGTGGGCGGAACGGGACTGACTTTCTCGCGCAAGGACCGGACGCTGATGGCCCTGTCCTTCGCGCTCGATACCGTATGGGAGAGTGTCGAGGCCGAGGTTGGCAAGGTACTGAATCCGGTGATGCTCCGGGCAATGGTGACATCCGCGGCCATGCCCCTGCTCCTCACCATGGCGATTCCCGAACCGGTCACCAAGGTCATCGCGGTGGCACTGACCGCGGCGATGGTGGCCTATCTGGGCGTGGTGCCAGTCTGGGAGATTGGCCAGGGCTTCGTCCGGTTGTGGGATGACGCGGAGAGAGCAACGAGCGTCATTGAATTGCAGGACATCGGTCATCGCTTCGGAAAAGTGCTGGGTATGAATGGCACACGCGTCCTGGTGTTGCTCGTCACCGCGTCACTCGGCGGGAAAAGCGCGATGGCAGCCCAGGGCCCGAAACTGCCAGGCTTCCCCCTGGCCGCGCTTCGAGCACAAGCAGAAGCTGGATTCCCGCTGGGGGCGGCTTTGAATGGTGGAGTGACGTCCATCGCACTGCCCGCTGCGGGTGTGCTCAACGTCTCGCTTGCGCCAGGGGCCGTCGCGGCTCTTGGGATGTACTCGAACAACCAGATTCCAGGTGATGCCGAAGGGCCGGTTCATCACATCTGCACAAACAAGAATGCCACCTCCGCGGCAACGGGTGGTCCCTGGACGCCAATCTGCGAGGAAATCTTCGAGAAGGCGGGCATGAGTCTGGAGGACGTGGCAAACAAGGTGCGGCTCAAGGGGCACGAGGGGCCGCACTCCGCAGCGTACCACCGCGAAGTGGTGGGACGCCTGCAAGATGCCGTCAGTCTATGCAAGACCCCTGAGACCTGCCGGGCCGAGTTATTGAAAGAACTCGCGAAGATTGCCAACGAGCTGCTTACGCCGGGCTCAAAGTTGCGGCGTCAAATCGTGAAGGCGGGAGATTGAAGTGGAACGTCATTTCTATTGGGTGGACATCGCGGATGAACCCCAGTGGTACATCACGACTCCCGTCCCCGCATCCGAAGGGACCTTCGAGGCGCCTTGGATGTTCACCGCAGGGCGTGTTCTTCCCCCCCCAGGGCCCATCAAGGCTCGGGTTCGGAAACAGGGCGTGAGGCGCACGTTCATGTTCGCGGGAGTAGAGCGAGTGCCCATCGTCAGCGAAGACGTCGCGGATGTCTTCAGGACGTTGGCTCCTGATGACGTACAACTTTTCCCGGTGACGGTAGAGGGTGAGCCAGAGCGATACTTCATTATCAATACGCTCAAGATTGTTGACTGCATTGATGAATCGAACTGCGAGGAACTACAACCTTACGATCAAGACGACCCTCACCCTGAGCGTCGGGGGGCGTACCGTTGGATTTCCAGATTGAGAATCGACCCGGCGAAGGCCGAGGGCGCTCTCGTTCTCAGGCCGATGAAGTTCAAGACCGCATTCATTGTTTCAGAAGAGGTCAAGAATGCACTCGAACGAATTGGCAATCTGGGCGTTTCTTTCGAGTGTGTGACAGAGCCCCGTAAGGAGCATGGTGGCCCACAATGAAGTGATGAGCGCGCCAACGTCGTGTCACGCGGCAGGAGTAGGCAGGTGCAGCACGCTGCCGGAGGGGAAGGCGCCCACGTCCACCTGAAACGCCTCCAACCGTGGCGCGGTCTTCTCCAGGGCCCGCTGGAACTCCGCCGCGGCTTCCGCCCCACCATACTGGCCGCCCAGCGCGGCCATGTGAACGCGGAGGTCCGCCTCCAGGGCCTCCGCCGTCGCGTAACGTTCCGACGGCTCCCGCCGCAGCAGCCGGTGGAGGATGGCCCGCAGTCCGGGTGACAGCCGCGACATCAGAGACGCCAGGTCTTCCGGCCGGTAGGTGGCGGCGTGCATCACGACGTCGGCGTACTCCCCGGAGCCACACCCCGCCTCCGCCGCCACCATCATCCCCCGGAACACGCGCTGCGCATCCGCGTCCGTCAGCCGTGCCTCCAGGTCCCCCATCAATGCGCGCGGCAGGCTGTACAGGTGCAGGCTCGTCGCCAGCTCCAACAGGATGAGTCCCAGCGAGAAGAGATCCGAGCGCGCATCCGCTCCTTCCCCGAACAGCACCTCCGGAGCGCCGTAGTACGCCTCGCCATGCGGGCGCGTGATGCTGGAGGGAACCCGGTCCGGCAACCGTGAGTAGACGTCTCCCAGGTCCGTGAGCGCCAGCGTTCCCTCCGGCCCAAACCGGATGCCCTGGGGATGCAGGTCCCGGTGCACGAAGCCCAGCGGTGCCCCCCGCGCATCCGTCCTTCCATGCAGGAACCCGAGCAGCGACGCGAGCTGGAGGCCCACGTGCACCAGGAAGGACTCGGAATAGGAATGCACATACACCAGCGGCAGCATCGCCACGTCATCCAGCGTGGGTCCCGGGACGTGCTCCCACTCGAGGTAGAGCATGTCGCCCACCTCGTGACAGCCGTTCAGCCGGGCGATGCGTGGATGCTCCAGGAGCCGCGTGAGCGTCAGCGTCTCCTGCACCCGCGCGCGTGGATCCCTCAGCGATGATGCTCCCTGTCCACGAAGGGACAGGGCCTGGAGGAACACGGGCACGGGCTCGCGCCCGGGCTGCTTCCGGAGCGCGAGGAAGTGCTGCTCCCCGTGGCCCCGCCTCCGCAGGATCCGCACCAGTTCGAAGGTCTTGGACCCCGTCTTGAACAGGAATTCGGGAGGGGAAGGCTTCACAGTCCTGGAAGGGCTCATGCCGTGGGCGCTCCTTGGAGAATAAAGTCAGACTACTTTTTGAGTAGTCAGACCATCCAGGACCCATCAGGTTCTATTAGTACGTTTCTCCCGAACCAGCGCCCCGGCAAGAATGGCTCACGGGAACTCGTGCACGACGGTATAGGCAAAGGTGCGCGGCATCCGGGCCGCGCCGGGCTTGGACCCCTCGCTCCACCTGCCGCCGTCATAGTTTCCGTAGACGAAGCACACCGGGTAGATGCTTCCATCCGGCAGCTCCGCCCGGGTGTAGCGGCCCGTCACCCGCCCCTCCCCCGTCCAGAGGCGCCCATACAGACGGGTCCCCTCGGGCAGGTCTCCATACTGCTCGATGACGAGGCTGACGATGGGACCGTCGTGGACGATGGCGTCTTCGGAGCCCCGGCCGGGCTGTGTGATGTCCGTGTAGACGCTGGCGCTGCCGCCCTTGTTCAGGCCGAGCTTCCGCATGGCCTCCAGGGACCCCGTGGGACACCGGCTCGGCTCCGGGCGTACCTGGGCGCCCGTGCATCCCGTGAGGACGGCGGCACCCACCGCCGCGGCACACCTCTTCAGCGTGCCAGACCGGGTGGTCGTGGGAATGACCGCCGCCTGCTGCGGCGAATGGGGAGTCATGGCTTCCTTCTCCTGCGGAAAGAGGACGGGTGGGGAGGTGCCCGTCGATGGCCTGCGAGCTTCTTCCGGGCCGGGACCGGGCGCCATTTGCTGGACGTCTCGAGCCTCGCTCACCGCCAGCGGGGGCTCCTCCCGCACCAGGGCCCGCCGTAAGCTCCACACCGTCAGGCCCGCGACGAGCGGCCCCACCACCAACACCGCGAACGCGCCCCAGACGAGGGGATGTGAGCGCCCTCCTTGAACCCGTGCCTGGAGCGCACGGAGCGACCGGGCCTCGGCGGCTGCCACCTTCGCCGGATCACGTCGGCGCAGCTCGCGGGCCTCGCGAAGCCGGCGGGAGGACTCCAGGTGGCGGACGCGGGCGTCCCTCAAGGCGACCTCCTGCCCCGGCATCACGGGGCCCAGGACCTCCTCCGCATCCACCGTCGTGCGCGAGTTGCTGGCGGTCCGTTCGCGCCAGTCGAACAGCGGCGCGTCCCAAGCCGGCCCGCCATCCGCCAGACGCTGGCGCAGTTCCTCCGCCAGCAATGCCATGCTCTCGGGGCGCCGCTCCGGCTCGAAGGCCATCAGCCGCATCAGGGCCTCCGACAGTTCGTCCGGCACATGCGGGTTGAGACTCCTCACGGTGCGCAGGCCATGGGGCTCCGGTGCATCCCGGGGTGCGCCCCACTGCGCGGCGGGGTACTGATCCGTCAGCAGGCGATAGAAGGTCACGCCGACCGCATACAGCTCGTCCGCCACGGAGTAGGCATAGGGGCTGGAAGCGCCAGGCCGGCGCTCCGACAGCACGCGCCACATGAACAACTGGGGGCTGTAGTAGCGCGGACTGCCCGGTGGCAGCCGGGCGGTGGCGGTGAGCGCGGGTGCGCCTGCGTACCAACCCGCGCCCCAGTCCAGGACCTTCACCTTCCCATCCGGCGCGACCAGCACGTTGTCGCCCTTGAAGTCACGGTGCAGCGCTCCCTGACGGTGGGCGGTGGCCAGGGCCTCCAGCACCTGCACCAGTAGGCCTATCACCTGACGGGCGGTGGGATTACGGGCCAGCGCCCACTCGTAGAGCGACTCTCCCTCCACGTACTCCATCACGAGGTACGGGTGTTCCACGGGGCCCAACCGCCAGACACCGTGGGTGATCAACCGCACCACCGAGCGGTGGCGCACGCGGGCCAGCAGCTCCGCCTCCCGGGCGAACCATCGTTCTCCGGGACGCCGGGACAACTTCAGGGCATGAAGCCGGCCCCGAGGGCGGCCTGCCCGGCGCACGGAATACGTGGTGCCGTAACCTCCGGCCCCCAACCGCGCCACCACCTCCCAGCGGTCCACCCGGGTCCCGGGCGGCAACCACTCGGGTGACAGCAGGACGCGGCCCAGCACCGCCTCCGCATGCTGAATCCCCAGCTCCGACGACTCCCGGCTCACAGGGACAGTCCTTTCCATCGCACGGAGCGATCGCCTTCCTGATTCCAGACCTCCAGCACGTAGAGGGCTTGAGGATCCAGGTCCTGCGGCATGTGCCATTCCAGGACCACCTGCCCACTCGCACCGGGTTGCAGACGTGCCTCCAGCATCCGAACGGGAATCTCCCGCTGGATGACCTGCCCCGCCTTCTCATCCGGCCCCAACTGGATGAGCCGCCCCACGCCGGGCACCCACGGTGCGGCGCTGGATGCGTTTCTCAAGGTGAAGGCCATCAACCGGGTCCTGACGTGGCGGTAGAGAAGCGCGCTCCTTTTGACCTCCAGGCCTGGCGTCTCAACGGCTGCAAGAGCTCGTTCCATCGACACCGGCTCCGGCCCCAGCGCTCCGGTGAGCACCGCGCCCGCCAAGCCGGTCTGGGCGCACTGCGCACGCAGGGTCGCGAGCCCCGCCTCGGCGGCGGCGCACCGTCCCCGCAGCAGGGACAGTTCCTCCCCCAGGTCCTCGGCGGACAGCGCGTGGCGGGACACCTCCACCACTGTGTCTACCTCCTTCGGATCCGTCACGAGCAGGAACGACACCTGCCGGGGTGCGTCCTCTCCGGCGAAACGCACGGTGAGGAGCGGCCGTGACGACTCCGGCATGGCCACCGTGGGGCGCAGCACCATCACCCCCGGATACACCTTCAGCTGACCGAACAGCGGCGCCAGGGACTTCGTGTCGACGGACGCGGGCAGGATGTCCTCGTTGAACACGACGGTGGTGACCGTCCCAGGAGCAACGCGCAACAATTGCAGCGTCGTGGCCTCCTCCGCCCGCACCACCAGCTTCCGCTCCCGGGGAACGCGCGGCTGTTCCGGAGCCGCCGCGCCCAGCAGCACCACCAGCATTGGCCAGACAACCACACGGGGCGTAAGCACGAGGGGCAACCTCCAGCATCACACCCTAGCAAATGAAGCTGACGTGACGGGGAGGTTTGAAGTTCGCGATGCGCCAGGTCACCCGCTACATCACGGCCTCGAACGACACTCCAAGGTTCCCGCCCCCTTCGACCTGAGGACAGACGCCTCCCCGGTCTTCGAGGGATCGATCCGCAAGCCGTAATTTCAGCGATACTCACCCATTGACTCACATCTTCTACCCCCGCCGGGGCAAACACAGGAGGCATCGATGTTCCCGCGTCGAAGCTGGGCCGTGGTGTTGGTGTTGCTCCTGCCCGGGGTGGGTTGGCCGGAAGAGCCCCCTGAAGCCCAGCCCCCCACGGAGGAAGGCGAGGCTCAACCCGAGGCACGCATCCCCGCACCCTCGCCCAACGGCCCGGACTCGCGATGGGCAAGCCTGCTGCGGCTGGAAGCCACGACCCTGACGCTGCTGCCGCGCAATGGAGCAGGCGGGGACGAAGGCTTCGTGCAACTGGAGCCACGCGTGGTGGTGGCCCGGCGGGGGGCCATCC
>NZ_RAWL01000730.1:0-2169 GCF_003668885.1 Corallococcus sp. AB049A
GCCTGCTGCTGGCCCACCAGCCCCGCACCGCCCTGTCCCTGCAGGGCCTTCGCGTGGACCTCCAGCTGTCCGGCCACACCCACGGCGGGCAGATCTTCCCCTTCATGTTCTTCGTGAAGCTCCAGCAGCCCGTCGTCCAGGGCCTGGCCACCGTCGCCGGAACCCGGGTCTATACGCACCGCGGCACCGGCTACTGGGGCCCCCCCATGCGCCTGGGCCCCGCCCCGGAGATCGCATCCCTCACCCTGGTAGGAGCTCCCGGCTCTGGCGGTGATTCAAGCCAAGCTTGATATTTCCGTTCTTGCTGCTTATTGTGGAGGACGTGTCCACCGCATCGTCTTCCCTCCTTGTCCCGGAATTCGCTTTCAGCCGCCCCACGGCGCCCGCGGTCCCGGGTGCGCGGCGCGGGGCGGCGGTGCCGGTCGCGGTGCCCCGGACCGGGGTGACGCCGCCGGTGCTGCTGGTCGTCTCCGAGGCCCCCGAGGTCCGGCTGGCGGTGGCCCGGGAGGTGGGCCTGCGCTACCGGCTGGTGACGGCGCTGGGGGCGACGTCGGCGGACCGGCGGCTGGACGTGGGCGTGGCGGTGGACGGGCTGGTGCTGGACCTGGACGCGGATCGCCGCGTCGTGAGCGACTTCCTCTGCCGGCTGGTGGACCGGGGCTTCCATGGCCCCCGCATCCTCCTGTCCTCCGGCTTCCGTCCCGAAGCGAGCGCCACCTTCCCGACGGCCTGTGACACCCACTTCGCGATTGGCCGGCCCTGGCGCTCCGGTCAGCTGCGCTCGCTCCTGGAGAGGGTCCTTGGGGTCTCCCACCTCGCTCAATCCGCAAGCTGTCCATGACACCCGCCGTGACGCTCCCCGCCTGGCGCCGTTGACGGCGCGGGTGGCGGACGCGGGCCACGGGTTGCTCACCGGCATCGCCGGGGCGTCCGCGGGCGCCGCGCGCAGCGCGTACCTGGCGCTGGCGCTGCTGGCCAGCGGCGTGGCCCGCTGCGCGACGGGGCGCTCACAGGACGGGCTGCCCCAGCTCAAGCGCTGCCTGTTCCGCGTGGCGCAGGTGCCGGTGGACCTGGTGCTGATGCTGGGCGGGCGCGTGCTGTCCGCCGTGCAGGTGGTGACGGGCCTGGAGCCCGTGGGCCGCCAGCTGACGGACGCGGAGGTGGACCGGCTGCGTCCCATCTTCGGCGACAGCCTGGACTACCGCTGCGTGCGCGTGAAGGAAGGCGCCCTGGGCCTCCTGGGCCTGCCGGGCCGCGCGTTCGCCCATGGCGACGTCCTCTTCATCCCCCCCGGCTACGGCGCGGTGGGCTTCCGGCTGCTGGTGCACGAGCTCACCCACGTCTGGCAACACCAGCACGGCGGCACGGGCTACCTGAGCGGCGCGCTGGCCGCGCAGTACCTGGGGGATGGCTACGACTGGCGCAAGGCCGTGGGCCACCGGCGCTGGGCGGAGCTCAACCCGGAGCAGCAGGCGCAGTTCATCGAGGACGCCGCCGACGCGCAGCTCATCCCCCACGTGGGCCGCCCCACGCCCCAGCAGCGGCTGCGCGGCTGGAGCGACGCCGCCCTGTGCCTGCTGGACGAGGCCCTGGACTGCCTCTACGCCGGACGGGGCGCGCCTTGACGGCGTCGCCGCAAGGGCATCCCCGGCGGCCCGGCGCAACCCCGGGCCCCTGAACCCGGACAATCCCCCAGCCCTCCCAGGCGTCGCGTGTCGTTTCATGTGGGCTAATGGACCCGTGAACGGCGCGCATCCGGTGGACACGGGATTGCGGGACTACCTGCCATATAGGAATGGGCCCGGGTGACGTGGCGGGTTATAACGCCCTCCGAACCGTTCCGGCGGTAGAGGGGTCGCGAGCCTTGCGGCCACCCCAGCGGACGTCACGTGCAAGGTTGATGTGGTGAAAACCCACCCCAGAGGTCCTCTCGCTTCCGGCCGCGTCCGGAAGAAGCCCCGTGTGGCGCCCGCGTCGGCGGCGGCGCTGTCGCGGCGGCAGTTGGAGCGCAAGCTGGCGGTCAGCGTGGGGGCGGCGGCCCGGGCCGCGCGGCTGAAGGCGGGCCTCACGCAGGCGGACGTGGCGGACCGCGTCGGCATCGCGTCGGAGGTCTACGGCCGGCTGGAGCGGGGCAAGATGATGCCCAGCGTGCCCACGCTGTTCCGGCTG
>NZ_RAWL01000731.1:0-2148 GCF_003668885.1 Corallococcus sp. AB049A
GCATAGGCCCCACCCTCCCCCGCCAGCGCCTCGCGCAGCGTCTTCTCCGCCCGGGCCGCGTCCCCGCTCCGCTCCAGCGCGCGCGCGTAGCCGACGCGCACCTCCACGTCGTCCGGCGCGTCCAGGAGGGCGGCGCGGTAGAGCGCCAGCGCGCGGTCATGGGCTCCCACCAGCGACAGGCAGCGGGCCTGGCGCGCGCGGGCGTCGGGGAACACCTCGGACTCCGGGGACACGCCCTCGAAGTCCCGGGCGGCGACGGCGAAGCGGCGCGTGCGCTCCGCGACGAGGCCCGCGTAGTAGGCCAGGCGGGGCTCGTCCGGCGCGTCCTTGCGCGCGGCGTCCAGCACCTGCTCCGCGGCGGCGGGCTCGCCCGAGGCCAGGTAGCTGAAGGCCACCCGCACGGCCAGCTCCGGCGACGCGGAGAGCGACAGCAACCGGTCGAAGTACGCCCGGGCCCGCGTCACCGAACCGGCCTTCAGCGCGGCGCGGCCCGCGGACAGGAGCACCTCGCGGCTATCCGGATCCGCCTCCAGCGCGCGGGCCAGCGCGTCCTCCGCCTCGCGCGGCCGGCCGGCGTCCTCGTGGAGCCGGGCCAGCGTGGACCACACCTCCACGTCACCCGGGTCGCGCTCGGAGGCCTTCACGAGCAGGCGCTCGGCGCGGGCCGCGTCGCCGCGCTCGGCCAGGACGAGCCCCAGCCGCCGGTACCCGGAGGCCTCTCCCGGCACCGCGTGGGCCAGCGACTCCACGACCTTCACGGCCTCGTCGGGGTCCCTGGCGTCCAGGTACAGCTGGGACAGGACGAGGTACGCCTCCGGCTCGCGGGGGCGCAGGGACACCGCGCGGCGCAGGTGCTGCTTCGCGCGCGCCGTGCGGCCGGACTCCAGCAGCACCCGGCCCAGGAGCACGTGGGCGGCGTAGTGCGTGGGGGCCCGCTCCACCGCCCGGCGCAGCTCGCGCTCGGCGCGCTCCAGGTCGCCCAGGCGCGCGTACTCCTCGCCCAGCTGGGTGAGGAGCGTCGGGTTGCCGTCGTCGGTGGCGAGCGCCAGCCGCAGCTCGTCCACCGAGGCCCGGTGGTTGCCCTCCAGGTGCATCAGCCGCGCCTGGAGGTAGTGCGCGTAGCTGGCGGACGACGCGGACGGCTCGTCGTCGCGCTCGCTCGAGTCCATGGCCTCGCGCATCGCCTCGCGGTCGACGTGCGGGGCCGGGGCCCTCGCCGGAGCCTGCCTGGCGGGCGCGGCCCCCGAACCTCCGGCGGCCAGCGCGAGGCACAACACGGCGGCACGGCTGAGGAGCGGGAGCGGGCGCACGCGGGCTAGTGGACCTCGGGCGGAGGCGCCCCCAGCTTCTCCAGCAGCTTCTCCACCGGATCGCTGTCCTGGCTGACGTCCGCCAGGGCGGCCCGGTACTCGATGGAGGTCACCTGCTCCACGTCCGGCATCAGGCGGTTGATGACCGTGCGCGCCGCGTCCGCGTTGCACTCGGGCAGCACCACCGCGAAGACGCCCAGCCCCAGGTGGGAGATGGAGTCCGGGTGGCGCACGCGCTTGCGCATCACCTCCGCCATGTTGGGCGGCATCACGTCCAGGTCGCGGTCCGGACGGAGCACCGCCAGCGTGAGGGCGCGGTGGTAGCGCCGGCTGCGGGCCACCTCCTGCTCCAGGCGCAAGAGCAGGCCGCGGCGGTCGAGCAGGCCCGTCGCCGGGTCGCTGCCGGTGCGCCGCTGGAGCGCGTTCGTCTTGTCCTGCTGATCCTTCTCACCCTGGCGCAGCTTGAGGGCGCGCTCGGTGCGGTTGAGCAGCTCCACCGCGTTGAAGGGCTTGGCCATGTAGTCCACCGCGCCCAGGTTGAGCGCGCGGACCTTGTCGGCCACGCCCTGGTGGGCGGACAGGAGGATGACCGGGATGTGCGCCGTGTCCGACGAGGACTTGAGCGCCATGGCCGCGTCCAGGCCGTCCAGCTTGGGCAGGAACACGTCCATCACCACCAGGTCCGGCCGGGACGCTCTCGCCTTGGCCAGGCCCTCCGCGCCGTCGCGAGCGACCTCCACGCGGTACTTCGAGCGCAGCACCTCCGACAGCACCGCGGCGATTTCCGGCTCGTCCTCCACCACCAGCACGCGCGGCTGCTCGGGCGCGGAGCCGGGGG
>NZ_RAWL01000732.1:0-2147 GCF_003668885.1 Corallococcus sp. AB049A
GTCCGCCCACGTCTTCCAGTAACACCCCCATTCTTCGCTGTGTCTGTCGCCGTACCCGTCAGGAGTCACCCCGCATGTCCATGTCCGTCCCCGCCCGCCGCGCGAAGCTGCTCGGCACCCTGTTCTGCACCCTCACCGCCATGGCCTGTGGTCCGGCCCCTGAATCGGGCACGCCCGAGCAGCAGCCCGCGCTGAACGAGTCCAGCGCGCCGGTCGTCTACGGCAAGGACGACCGCTTCGACGTCTACGCGCACCCCGACGCGACCCTGCGGGACCGGGCCCGGCAGGCCACCGTGATGCTGACGGTGCCGGAGCTCATCGACATGACGAACCCGAACGACGTCCAGGTGGACCCGCTGACGGTGGGCGAACTGGAGGGCCTCTGCACGGACCAGCGCTTCTACGATGATCCGACCCCGGGCCTCTGCTCCGGCACGCTCATCGACGATGACCTGGTGCTCACCGCCGGCCACTGCGTGGGGCCCGCGACGCCGAACGACGACTTCATCGAGTGCAAGGACGCGCGCTTCGTCTTCAACTTCTACAAGACGGCGGAAGGCCAGCTGCAGACCATCACCAGCCAGGACGTCTTCTCCTGCAAGAGCATCGTGGCGCGCAAGCTGTCGTCCACCAGCGCTGGCGACGTGGACTTCGCCATCATCCGGCTGGACCGTCCGGCGACGCCGCGCTTCACCCCCGCCCCGGTGCGTCCGGGCAACAACCCCATGACGGTGGGCCAGAACGTGGCCGTCATCGGCAGCGGCAGCGGCATCCCGTTCAAGATTGATTCGGGCGGCTCCGTGCGCACGAACAACTCCGGCCTGAAGGACTACTTCGTCGCCACGACGGACACCTTCGGGGGCAACTCCGGCTCCGGCGTGTACGAGACGGACACCTACACCGTGGCGGGCATCCTGGTGCGCGGCGACTTGGACTACGTGGAGCGCGCGGGCCAGAACTGCAACGAGGTCAACGTGTGCAGCGAGACGGGTTGCGGCGGTGAGGAGATCACCTACGTGGCCCAGGCCATCACGGCGTTCTGCGCGGCCAACACCAACGTGCGCCTGTGCAACACCACGCCGCCCCCGGCGACGAAGTTCGACTTCAGCGCGACCAACACCTCCAGCGCCACGCGCAACACCGTCAACGGCACGGTGACGCTCAAGGCGGGCGACAAGCTCACCGTGGGCACCTGCGGCGTCAGCGGCTCGGCCCTCACCAGCGGCGACTCCTTCCTGCGCGTGCGCGGTCCGTCCGGCACGGAGGTCGCCTCCAACGACGACGGCTGCGCCAGCGGCTTCGGTTCGAAGCTGACCTACACGGCCACCGTCGCGGGCACCTATGAGGTCCGCGCCGGCTGCTACCAGAACGGCGCCTGCGCCGGCACGGTGGCCTGGGAGATTGCCTCCGGCGGCACGACCCCGCCCGCGGGCGGCACCATGACCTTCGACGCCAGCGACACCGCCAACGCCACGCGCAACACGTTCAACATGAACGTGGACCTCACGTCCGGCCAGACGCTGACCTTCGGCAGCTGCGGCGTGGCGGGCGCGTCCGGCACGGGTGACACGGTGGTGCGCCTGTTCAACGCGGCCGGCCAGCAGGTGACGTCCAACGACGACGCCGCCGGGTGCGGCTCGCTGTCCCGCGCGGCCTACACCGCTCCGGCGGGCGCGGGCGGCACGTACCAGATCCGCGTGGGCTGCTTCGGCAGCGAGGCGTGCAGCGGCACGGTGGCCTGGACCATCCAGTAGCCCCCTGCTTCCCTGCTGTCCTACCGGGCCCGTCTCTTCCCTCCAGTCCGGGGAAGCGGCGGGCCCGGTGTCTTTCCGGCCGCCCCGCGTGGAAGGCAGGCAGGGGAAGCGGGCCGGGACGCGGGCCGCGTGCGGGGGAGCGTGCGCGACACCGGCCCCGGCATCCCCAAGGCCCAGCAGGCCCGGCTCTTCCAGCGCCACTGGCAGGCGCGTGACACCGCCCACCAGGGCAGCGGCCTGGGGCTCTACATCGCCCGCGGCATCGTCACCGCCCACGGGGGCAGACTCTGGGTGGACAGCGACGAAGGCACCGGCGCGACGTTCACCTTCACGTTGCCGGAGTCTCCCCCCTCTCACCCGCCCCTTGACACCATGGAGGGCGAGGTCTAACGC
>NZ_RAWL01000733.1:0-2131 GCF_003668885.1 Corallococcus sp. AB049A
GGCTTGGGGGACATGGCCACGGCGGCGGCCGGGTCCAGGTCCTTGAGGTTCTTCACGACGGTGCGGCCCTGCGCGTCCACCACCTTGAAGTTGGTGTCCGCGTCCTCCAGCTCCGCCGTCTCCTCGTAGAGCCGCGCGAAGGCCCGCGCCACGGAGGTGCGCCCCGCCACGTTGGCCACGATGCGGCACTTGGACAGGGCGCGCAGCTCGTCCAGCACCCGGACGTTGAGCGGGTCGGACATGGCGACGACCAGCGTCTTGCCGTCGTCGCGCAGCTGCAGCGGCACGACGGAGAAGTCGCGCGCCGTCTGCGCCGGGATCTTGGCCTTCACGTGCGGCGGCACCATCTGCACGGCGTCCAGGTTCACCGCCGGCATGCCGAGCTGCTTCGACAGGGCGCGCACGAGGATGTCCTCGGAGACGAGGTTCATCCGGACGAGGATCTCGCCCAGCTTTCCGCCCCACTTGGCCTGCTCGGCGAGCGCCGCCTTGAGCTGGCTCTCCTGCAGGACGTTCGCCTTGATCAGCAGTTCTCCAAGCTTGATCTGTGCCATGTCGTGCGCGCCATAGTACCCGGTTTGCGCCGGGACGCTGCCTTTCGACGCCTGGAAGCTCAGGAACCCGGCGCGGGGGGCGGCTGAGACACCGGCCCCTCCGAGCGGACCTCCTGGCCCCGCGCGTCGACGTTCACCACCCGGGCCCCCTCGGGGGCGGCCAGCTCGTAGAGCGTCAGGTCCGGGCGGCCGTTGAGGCGGATGTCCGTGTACTTCAGGTCCAGCTTCGTCTCCGCCGAGGCGGCGATGAGGTGGACCTTGTCCGGGAAGAACAGGCCGTCGCGCTGCTGGAAGTCCTCGAACGCCAGGTCGTAGCCCGGCACGCCACGCACCTCGCTCTTCACCACGCGCAGGTGCTTGGGATCCACACGGAGCGTCTGCGTGGCGGGCCCCCGCTGGAGCTTGAGCACGTACACCCGCTCCTTCTCGTCCAGCTCCAGGGTCATGGACTCCGGAGGCAGGAGGGGGACCTGGCCCAGCATCACCGCGACCAGCTCCTCGCTCGGCAGGACGACAGGCAGGAAGCGCGACACGTTCTCCGCGCTGGCCGGGCCCTGGAGGTACGTGTTCTCGCGCGCCTGGTAGACGCCGAAGCGCTCACCGTCGGAGACGAGCGAGGCCACCGGGCGGTTGAAGAAGTCGTACGTCTCCAGGTGGATGAGGGCCGGGCGGGTGATGGAGAGGTACGTGGAGAGCGTGCCGCTGCCCTGGGGCGAGTCCACGTGCAGCTTGGCGTCACCCTCCAGGGTGACGACCTTCGCCTGCCGCTCGCGCACGTGCTGGTAGAGCGTCTGGGCGTCCTCGATGCGGCCCTCCGGACCGAACTCGAGACGTTTGGGGCAGGCCGAACAGAGGAGGGCCAGGAAGATTGCGGCGGCTGCGCGGTTCATATGTCCTAGTGTGAGCCAGGGCCGCCTGCCCGGTCATCCATCATGAATCTGAACGATCTACTTCATTACCTTCGCCTGGGCGGCGTCACCCTCGCCCTCCTCCTGGGCGCCTCCGTGGTGGCCCTGGGCGTGGCCATCGAGCGGCTCATCGCCCTCTGGGGCGTGAGCGAGCGCTCCCGCAACCTGGGGGAGATCGTCCAGAAGCACCTCCTCCGGGGGGACGTGGCCGCCGCCCGCACCGCCGCCGAGCGCTCCGACGCCGTGGCGGCCGACATCTTCCTCGCCGGGTTCGACCGCTGGGAGCGCTCCCGCTCCGCCGGTGGCAACGGCATCGAGTCCGCCGTGGAGCGCGAGCGCGCCCAGGTGGGCCTGAAGCTGCGGCGCAACCTGTGGCTGCTCGCCACCATCGGTTCGACGACGCCCTTCGTGGGCCTCTTCGGCACCGTGGCCGGCATCATGCGGTCCTTCAAGGACCTGGGCGTGGACGTGGAGGCCGGCGGCACCGGCGGCTCCGCGGCCGTGATGACGGGCATCTCCGAAGCGCTCGTCGCCACCGCCGTGGGCATCCTCGTCGCCGTGCAGGCGATGGTCTTCTACAACTACTTCCAGGCCCGGCTGTCCCGCGTGCTGGTGGAGCTGCGCCTGCTGGGCGACGAGTTCGCGGAGGTCCTCAAGGAACGCTCCGCG
>NZ_RAWL01000734.1:0-2095 GCF_003668885.1 Corallococcus sp. AB049A
GCCCCGGGCCCCTCCGCCGCGGACCTGGCGGAGCTGCGCAACCTGCGCGCGAAGGTGGCGGAGCTGCAGAGCGCGCTGGAGGACTCGCGCGCGGAGACGACCCAGGTCGAGGAGCGCGTGCAGTCGCTGGAGTCCGAGCTCCAGGCGAAGGCCACGGAGCTGGAGGCGTCCCGCTCCACCGCCGGCAAGAGCGACAAGGACACCTTCGCGCTGCGCGACACCGTCAACAAGCGCGACAAGGAGATCCTCCGCCTCAAGTCCGAGCTGAACCAGAAGGACCAGGAGATCATCGAGCTGAAGGATCAGCACCTGGAGCTGGAGCAGAAGGCCTCCACCTCCGAGGAGGAGCTGAACCGCCGCGACGCGCAGATCAAGACGCTCACCTCGCGCACCGAGCAGCTCACCTCGGAGCGCAAGCGCGTGGATCAGCAGCTGGCCACCGCGAAGGAGGAGGCGCGCGGCGCCACCGCGCAGCTGAGCGCGCTCCAGACGGAGCTGGATCAGCACCAGGCCCAGGCCCAGGCGCTCCAGGGCGAGGCGGACAGCCTGCGCGCCCAGGTGGCCCAGCTGGACGCGGACCTCCAGGCGGTGCGCGACGAGGCGGAAGGCCTGCGCTCGCAGGTGGAGGCGGCGCAGGGCGAGCTGGAGGGCCTGCGCGGCCAGCTGGAGCAGGCCCAGGCGGACCTGTCCAACCAGAGCGCCCAGGCGGCCGCGGAGGCGGACGGCCTGCGTGCGCGCATCACCGAGCTGGAGCAGGCGGCGGTGCGCAACGAGGAGCGCGTGACGAAGCTCTACGCGCGCATCAAGGGCGACGAGAAGCTGCGCGAGAAGACCAAGAAGGCGCTGGCCATCGCGCAGCAGCTGCTGGACGAGCCGGGCACCTCCGTGGGCGACGACGCCGACGAGGAAGCCGCGGCCTGAAGCGGCGGCACCGGAGCCTCAGGGGGAAGGCGCGGAACACCGCCCTCCCCCACTCCAGCCTCCCGCGTTACTTCCCGGCCTCCTTCTTGGGGGCCGTTTTCTTTTCGTGCAGCTTCTTGGCGAAGGACTGCACGGCGGCGGGCACGTTCTTGTCGCGGGACAGGTCCTTGAGCTCCGCGTCGCGCAACGTGTTGAGGAACTTCATGGTGACGGTGAGCGGCACCTTGGGGTTCTTCACCAGCGCGAGCTTCACCTTCTGCATCTTCGTCCACTCGCGGTTGTTGTAGATGACGCGCAGCACGTCCTCGTTGATGGCGCGGTTGGCGGCGCACGCGAGCACTTCGCCGTCGGTGATGCGGGGGCTGCGGATGACGGCCACGCAGACGAGCTTGTTGGTGTCGCGGATGAGGGCGGAGCGGGCCTCCTTGTTGCCCAGCGTGCCCAGCTTGATCTTCTCCGCGATGGACATCTTCATGATGCGCTGCGCGAGCGTCAGGCGCTTGCCGTCCTCCATGGGGGCGGCGTCCTCGGCCTGCGCGTCCGCGCCCAGCTCCTGGAGCACCTCCTCCGCGGTGGGGCCCGGGTCCGGCGGCGCGGCCGCGGCCTGCGGGCCGTAGATGCGCACCCGGGCAGCCTGCATGGCGGGCACGTCCGCCAGCACCAGGCCGCTGCGCACCGCGAAGTCGCAGACGCTGTCCACGAGCGACGCGGGGACGCCGGGGTTGGCGCACAGGTTGCGGACGATGTCCTCCTTGCGCAGCAGGCGCAGCTGGTTCTGGGAGATGATCTCCGCCACCTTCGGACTGCACGTGGCGGCCACCGCGGAGACGGCGTCGTCCGGCGTCTCCGGGTTGAGGACCAGCATCTCCGCGTAGGCCTCCTTGTCCTTGAGCAGGTCCAGGAAGTAGCCCAGTACGACGGGCTGCACGCCCTCGTCGCGCAGCGCGGAGCCGAGGATGCGGTCCGGCAGCCCCGCGGACGTCTTGGTGGCCGTCTCGCGCACGCCCGCGTCCGGGTCGAACGTGAGCATGTAGAGCGCGCCCAGCATGTCCGCCGGGTTGAGCGGCACCAGCGACTTGGCCGCCATCATCCGCAGGGGCACGGGGGCGTTGGGGTCCACGTGCTTGCGCAGGTTGGGCGGCAGGAACTCCGCGTTGAAGGGGCAGCCCGGGGG
>NZ_RAWL01000735.1:0-2013 GCF_003668885.1 Corallococcus sp. AB049A
GTGCCGGGCAGGAAGCCCGCGTCCTGCAGCTCCGTGACGCTGTCCTGGAACGCGGTGATGAGGCGCTGCACGTCCGCGTCCGAGTGCGCCGTGGTGAAGAAGCACGGGAAGCCATCCCAGATGTGGATGCCCTTGTCGCGCAGCAGGCAGAACAGCAGGTCCGCGTTCGCGACGTCCGACGTGACGAACGTCTTCCACAGCGACCCGAAGTGCTTGATGCGCAGCGGGGCGCCCACCTCGTCGAAGAACGCGTTGAGCGTGGTGGCAAGCCGGTCCGCCTTGGCGCTCACGCCGCGCTGCAGCTCCGGGCCCGCGGCCTTCATGTGCTCCAGCGCGGCCTTCGCGGCGGCGAGCGCCAGCGGGTGGCGCACGAACGTGCCGGCGAAGTACGTCACGCCCACCGTGGGCACGGAGTCGTCGCCGAACTGCCAGTGGCCGCCGTCCAGCGCGTCCATGAACGGGCGCTTGCCCGCGATGACGCCAATGGGCATGCCGCCGCCCACGACCTTTCCGTAGGTGGCCACGTCCGCCTGCACGCCGAAGAGGGCCTGGGCGCCGCCCGGGTGCATGCGGAAGCCGGTGATGACCTCGTCGAAGATGTAGACGGAGCCGGACTTCTGGGTGAGGTCGCGCAGCTGGTGCAGGAACTCGCGCGGCTGGAAGTCCGGGCGGCGGCTCTGCACGGGCTCCACCATGATGGCGGCCAGCGAGTCCGCGCGGGCGCGGAGGATTTCGAGCGACTCCGGCGTGCCGTAGTCCAGCACCAGCACGTCCTGCACCGCGCCCGCCATGATGCCCGGGGCGGCCGGCACGGTGCGCAGGCTCTTGGTGCCGCGCACCAGCACCTCGTCGAAGATGCCGTGGTAGCTGCCGGAGAAGATGGCGATGGTGCTGCGGCCGGTGACGGTGCGGGCGATGCGCATCGCGCCCATCACCGCCTCGGAGCCGGTGTTGCAGAGCGCCGCGCGGTCCGCGCCGGTGAACTCACAGACGAGCTTCGCGACCTCGCCGGCCAGCGGGTGCATGGGCCCCAGCTCGTAGCCGTCGTCCACCTGCTGGTGCACGGCCTGGGTGATGAAGTCCGGCGCGTGGCCGAACATCACGGAGCCGAAGCCGTTGAGCGCGTCCAGGTACTCGTTGCCGTCCACGTCCCAGAGCTTGGAGCCCTTGGAGCGGTTCACGTTGAGCGGGTAGATGAGCTCCTTGAGCAGCGGGCGGAAGCCCGTCACCACGCGCGGATCCGACAGTTGGCTCCGGTGCTCCTGGGCGTAGCGCTTGGAGCCCTGCGTCTTCGTGTTGTAGCGGCGGGTGAAGTCCTCCAGGAACGTCTGCTGGCGGGGCGTGAGCGCGTCCTTCGGCGCCAGGCTGATGCGCGCGATGGCGCCGAAGGCCTTCTTCACGTCGTACTTCACCGGGCCCTTGAGTTCGGCCTCATCGGGGGCCGCGGCCGGAGCCGGGGCGGCCTGCGGCCGCGGGGCGGGGACCTGCTCGGCCTGAGGCTGGGCCTGCACGGCGGGAGCCTGCGGGGCCATGGCCTGCGCGGGCTGGCCGGACAGGAGCGCGAGCTGCTGGGTCATCAACCAGAGCTGCTGCGCGACCACCGCCTGGAGGCTCCCAGCGGGCGCGGCCATCGCCTGGGCCTGGAACGCGGCACCGGCGGCGGCGAACGGCGCGGCCTGGACCGGGACGGCAGGGACCTGCGGCTGTCCGAGGATGTTCGCGGTGAGCTGCGCGGTGGGCGCGGCGGCCACGGGGGCGGGCGCGGCCTCCGCGGGCATGCGGCCATCGAGGTACGCGGCGAGCTGCCCCAGCGACGGGACCTCCTCCAGGAGCTGCCGGAACGTCACCTTCACGCCGAACTGCTTCTGCACCGCGAGCGCCGCCTGCGTGAGCACCAGCGAATCCAGCCCCAGCTCCAGGAAGCTCGCGCCCGGATCCGCGCCGGCCAGCTCCAGGCCGCTCAGCTCCTCGAACAGGGTGCGCAGGGAGGGGACTGTCTCTTTATACACATCT
>NZ_RAWL01000736.1:0-2069 GCF_003668885.1 Corallococcus sp. AB049A
GTCCAGGAGCGTGCGAAGGCGCGGAGGCGAGCGATTCATCGTGGAAGCGCCACCGTAGCCAAACCCTGCCCCGGCGAACCAGCCCTCCCGCCCCATCGGAGCGGACGTTGTCACCACATGCACGGGCCTTGTCCGCCTGGCTGGTCAGCATGCGGGAAGCCTCGCAAGCGCTTCAAAGCAGAAGGCCCGGCGGGATGTACCCACCGGGCCCTCGCTGTCACTCACACGTCAGGGCTCAGCCCTCGCCGCCACCGCCGGACGGCTCGGACGAGCCTCCGCCAGACGCCGCGGGAGGCGCGCCGCCTCCGTTGCCATTGCCGTTCTGGCCACCGCCGGAACCACCGCCGCGCTCGCCGCCACGGCCTTCTCCGCCACGGCCCTCGCCACCGCCGCGACGCTCACGGTCCCGGTTGCGGTCTCCTCCGCGCTCGCCACGCTCGGGGCGCCGGCCCTCGCGACGGTCTCCGCCGCCACGCTCGCCTCCGCGTTCCCCGCCGCGCTCGCCGCCGCCACGGTTCTCGCCGCCGCCACGGTTCTCACCGCCGCCGCGCTCGCCACGGTCGCGGTCCCGGCCTCCGCCCCGGCGGCCCTGGTCCGGACGGCCGCCGTAGTTGCTGTCCGGACGGCGCTGCTGCATCGCCAGCTCGCCGTCACCGGAGCCCGGCGACGAGGCCACCTTGTGCTCGGGGCCCGTGGCCGACCGGCCGTAGATGTCGTACTGCTCGCGGTGGTAGTTCTGCTGCGCCTTCACCTGGATGGACTTGTTGTAGCGGTCCATCAGGTGCCGCAGCTCGTTGCGCTCCTCACCCTGGAGCAGGCGCGCGACCTCCGCGTTGCAGTTGATGACCAGCGTGGAGTCCTTGTAGCCCGGCGCCTCGCGGCGGATCTCCCGGAAGATCTCGTACGCGACCGTGGTCGCCGTCTTCACGAAGCCCTTGCCGTCGCAGTACGGGCAGTCCTCGTGCAGCACGCGGCCAATGGACTCGCGCACGCGCTTGCGCGTCATCTCCACCAGGCCCAGCTCGGAGATGCGCAGCACGTTCGTCTTGGCCTTGTCCCGGCCCAGCGCCTCCTGCAGCGACTTGAAGACCTTGTCGCGGTTCTGCGCCTTCTCCATGTCGATGAAGTCGCAGATGATGATGCCGCCGATGTTGCGCAGCCGGAGCTGGTAGACGATCTCCTTGGCCGCCTCGACGTTGATCTTGGTGATGGTCTCCTCGAGGCTCTTCTTGCCGACGTAGCGTCCCGAGTTGACGTCGATGGCCGTCAGCGCCTCCGCCTGGTCGATGATCAGGTAGCCGCCGCTCTTCAGCCACACCTTGCGCTGGGTGGCGCGCTGAAGCTCCTGCTCGATGCCGTAGGCGTCGAAGACGGGCTCGTCCGTCTCGTGCAGCACCACGCGGTCGCGCAGGGCAGGGTCCTGCGCGGTGACGAAGCCCTGGATGCGCTCGTACTCCTCCGCGTCGTCCACGACGAGCTTCTCGACGTCATGGGCGAACAGGTCGCGCGTGGCGCGCAGGATGAGGTCCAGGTCGGGGTGCAGCAGGCCCGGTCCGCCGCGCTTCTCGTTGCGGCGCACCACCTGGTTCCACACCTCGATGAGGAACCGGATGTCGCTCTCCAGCTTCTCCTGGGGAACGTTCTCCGCGACCGTGCGCACGATGAACCCCGTGCCGGGCGGACGCAGGCGGTCCACGATTTCGCGCAGCCGGCGGCGCTCCTTCTCGTTGGAGATGCGGCGGCTGATGCCCACGTGGTCCACCGTGGGCATGAACACCAGGTGACGGCCGGGGATGGAGATGTGCGAGGTGAGCCGCGCGCCCTTCGTGCCGATGGGGTCCTTGGAAATCTGGACCACCACCTCCTGGCCCACCTTCAGCAGGTCTTCAATCTTGTCCGTCTTGCGCTGCTTGGGCTTCTCCTTCTCCTCGTCGCGCTTCTCGCGGCGGGGCTGCTCCTGGCGGCGCTTGTCCTTGTCCTTCTCGCGGCCCTCCCGGTTGCGCGGCTCGCGGGCCTCGCGCGCCTCACGCGGGGTGCGGCGCTCGCCGGAGACCTCGGCGGGGCGGGCG